>JAILIC010000026.1 GCA_024695475.1 Treponema sp. | reverse complement strand
AGACAAAGTAATAATGGTAACCATACAAAATGTAACAAAAAAGTATAACAACAGAACAGTTCTTAAAGATTTTTCTCTTTCCATTGAAAGGGGAAAAATCTCCGTACTTATTGGTCCATCAGGATGTGGAAAATCTACATTATTAAATATTATTGCCGGTCTTGAAGAAATCGATACTGGAACGCTATGTTGGACACATACTCCACCTGATAAAATAGGATATGTGTTCCAAGAAGATCGCCTACTTCCCTGGTTTACGGTAGGTCAAAATATAAAGGCAGTAGATAGTTTTGGCAACGATGAACGAGTGCTTCACTATTTAAAGGCTGTTGGATTAGAAGGTTTTGAAAACTACTATCCTTCAGAACTCAGCGGAGGCATGAGACAACGTTGTGCCATTGCGCGGGCACTATATTATGGGAGTGATTTTCTTTTGATGGACGAACCATTTAGTTCTCTTGATTATATAATTAGACAAAAATTAATTTCGGATACTCTTGAAATCAGCAAAACAGAAGGTACAACAATTCTTTTTGTAACCCATGATTTAGAAGAAGCAATGAAAATTGCCGACACTATTTTTGTTCTGAGTAAAGACCCTTGCTCTGTGATGGCACACTTTTCTATTGCTTCCTGTACAAGCTCAGAACAGAGTCATTGCGCATTAAAACATACGATTTTAGAAATGATTGAATCGTAAAAAGGCGGAGGTTAATACTCTAGGAGGAAATAGAGTATTTACCCCTCCGCCATGAAATGTTATTGTAAAGCCTTCTTTAACACTTCAAGATTATTTTTCATTGCTGAAAGATAATTTCTTCCAGAGTCTATTTCATTTTGAGTCACAGACTGCAATGAATCCATTTCAAGAATTGCCTGATTTTTGCTCTTACAATTAGAAATTATTGTTTTAGCAATTTTTTTATCGCTCTTTTCTATAGTAAGAATTGCATTCAAACCAAGCTCGTCAACTTTATTTGCCAAGAATACAATTGTTGCAAAACTTGCTTCAGATTCAGCGCTACATCCAACAAAAGCTGCAAAATATTCCAGATTATAATCATCAGTCAGATAGCGGAATGGGAAGCGGTCTCCAAAAAGAACGGTCTTTTTTGGAGAAGATGCAACAACCTTTGTATACTCTGCATCAAGGTCTGAAAGTTGTTTTACATAGGATGCTGTATTTGCTTGATATACACTTGCATTTACGCTATCAATTTTCTGGATTTCTGCAGAAAGTGCTTTTGTAATAATTATAGCCTTTTTAACTGAAAGCCAAACGTGTTCATCATATTCAACTTCTTCTTCATCATGATGGTGGTGTCCACCTAAATGTTCTGCTATATCATGTCCAGACATTTCTGCTGGGAAGAATGTTGGCCAATACTTTTCTGGATCTTCGATAGCTTCAAAGCTTTCGTTACTCATTCGCAGGTGAAAATGTTCGGCTTTTGCTGGTTCAATCATATGATCATTAATTTCAATAAAGCGTGGAATTCCTGCTTTTTTGCTCGTTGTGGTAAAGCGATACATTGCAGCCTTGGTACCACCAGACCATTCCTGAATATAATAACCAACATACTTATATTTAGCGCTGACTTTTTTACCATTTTCATAGGTATAAGTGATTTTGTTTCCCTTAATAGTCAGAGCTGCAATATCAGTTTTGTAACCAGTTTTATAGTATTCTTTGTACTCTGCTGCAGTCATAGTACCGGATTCAGCTTTTTCTTCAAATGCTTCATCAAGTGTGCCATCGAGTACAAATGGATATGGAGACTGCCATTCACCCGCCCAATCTGCAAGACTTCTATCTTTTACATCATGATCATGGAAGGTTGAAACCTCTTTGCTGTGATCATGGTCATGATCATGATCACCATCATGATGGTGATGTTCTTCGACTTGCATGCCTTCGACTACTACTTCTTCTTTTACTTGGTCACCCAAGACTTCCATCATGTTGACAACCACCATATTTTTGTTCTTGGCAGTTTCAATCGCTCTTTCTACCCAAGCATCACTTTCGCCACCAACATAAACAAGCATGTCACAGGTTGAAATCTTTGCAATATCTTTTACTGTCGGCTGATAACTGTGAAGATCAGTACCATTATTCTGAAGCAGTGTGACATCAAAATCAGATGCTTTATCACCAAGAATATTCATTACCCAATCATATTCTGGATAAGTAACACAAATAATTGACTTTTTAGAAGCTGCAAAAGCTCCTACCGTCAGTGTACAAAAAATAGCACACAAAAGTGTTTTTATTGTCTTATTCATATTGTTTTCCTTTACTACTGATATAGTGTAATTTATGCAAGGCACTGTTCCAATCGAGAAACAATCTTTGCCTTATTATAATTTTTTCCGATAAATACGATTTGATTGATTCTATCACCATATTCCGGATCCCATGAGTTTCGTAATTCTTCGTC
This sequence comes from Treponema sp., assembly GCA_024695475.1. Lineage (GTDB taxonomy): Bacteria > Spirochaetota > Spirochaetia > Treponematales > Treponemataceae > Treponema_D. The sequence continues at coordinate 85,511 of JAILIC010000026.1, read as the reverse complement.
ATCAGCAAGGCATTCTTTCTGAGTTGCTTCATCTAAAGCTGCAATCCAATATGCAACTGCCATAACAGAAGCATTTCTTCCAGCTTGTTCAAACAAGAGAACGTCTTGAGGTCTATCTTTAAACCAGATATAGCCTTTTGCACGGATAAGCTCTTTTGGAAAATCTTCATTAATAAAACTCATGAATTTTTTCTGATCAAACGGCTTTTTAAACTCGTATGAAAAACTCGAAATACCGTATTCATCAGTAAATCCTCGATTTGTATCAGAAAGTGAATTAATCGCCTTCTGAATTGCAGATGAAGAATCTACCATTTCGTAATTAAACTTTTGAGTTGATGTAATACGATCAATCTCAACTTTTCCCTGTATTGTCTTGATAATTTCAGCCTTCGGTTGAAAATCACGTATAATTTTTATTACCTGCTCAATCTGATTGTCATCAAGAAGATCAAGCTTATTTAAGACAATTGTATTACAGAACTCGATTTGATCAACAATGAGTGTTGTAATATCGTTAGATGAAAGATTATTTTCATCTTTTTCATCATATTGTTGCAAATCTGTCAAAAACTCACGGTAAATACGATCTGCATCAACAACAGTAACAATATTTGAAAGATATACATTCGTATCAGGCTGATCTTCTTCATATGCCAAAAACGAAGCTGCGATCGCTCCTGGATCACTAATTCCAGATGCCTCCACAAATACAGTTTCTATAGAGTCATTATCCGAAATCTTTTCTACCTGTTTTATAAATTCCTCTCGCAAAGTACAGCAGATGCATCCATTTTGCATTTCATACATTTCACTCTGTGCTACGGCAGAACCATTTTTCTTTATAATAGCAGCATCGATGTTTATGCTGCCCATATCGTTCACAATAAGTGCAACTTTTCTTTTTTCTTGACGTAAAATTTCATTCAAAAGAGTTGTCTTACCAGAACCTAAATACCCTGTAATAAGAGTCACTGGTTTTTTATTCATGTAAAGTATTCCTATTCTAAAATGTTACAAAAAACAAAAGAAGAATCAGGAAAACTAGTCATTAAGCCTTATTTTCTGAGAGACAAGCGTCTGAGCTTTGAAAACTGCTATACCAAGCTGTTTAGTTTGTATTTTATTACTGGAAAGAAAAAAAGAAACAAGAATAATAAACGAAAAAGCAAAACTGAGAAGCTGTATATTCCGTTCTGAAATTGCAATAACATAACATATAGGACAGTCTTCACCACTGCATTCATGATAACTCTCATGAACCTTGTAATAGATTGATGACAATGTAAATAGCAAAAGCAAAATCGAAAAGAATATATGAAGATGTATTACTTTTGTTCTCTGCATTTTGGACAAATCCCATTAAGTGAGGAAAGATTCAGATTAATCTGAATACCCAATTCTTCTGATAGCGACTTAAGATACTCTGTCGTTTTTACATCAGAGAGATGCATTACAGCACCACACTTACAACACTGAAAATGAATATGCTCTGCACAGTGATTTTCTTCTTCTGCGCTTTGGTATACAAAACCATCAGAAATCATAGACTTATGTTTTATCAGCTGCCCATTTTCAGTCATTTTATCAAGATTTCTGTAAACGGTTGTTTTATTCACATGTACACCATGTTCTTCAAGAAATGCCGATAACTCTCCTGCTGTAAAACCATGCTCCATTTTGGACTGGATAAACTGAGCAATCAAATCAGTTGTCTTAGTGTGATATAACTTTTGCAACACAGTTGCAATTTATAAAACAAAAATGCATTTCTGTCAACATAAAAAATGCATTTTATTTATTTTTCATAAAAAAAGCATTTCTTTTTACAATCATAAGCTACTAATCTATCCATCCAAACAAAAAACTTTAAAAATAGCTTGAATAATTATTAACATTTTGTTAGCATTATCTAACTCTAATAAGGAGAGTCTATGCAAATAAAACTTGGAGATGTACAAAAAACGGCACTTATCCCGTTAGTAATCAAAGCAAATGAAACCACACGTAAAAATCCCCGTATTCATGATGATATGGCAGTAAAAATCATATCCGATCTACAATTTGACACACGGCCCTATGATGCCTTTATGTCTCATGAAGGAGTCATTGCCCGAACAATTATGTTGGATCGTTGGCTTACATCATTTCTTACCAATAACCCAGAATCCATCATCGTAAATCTTGGAGCAGGTTTTGATAGCAGATTTACGAGAATTGATAATGGAAAAATTACATGGTTTGATATTGACTATCCTGACAGTATTACATTACGAGAAAAATTATTTCCTGCAAATACGAGGATACAACTTATTCCGTCTGATATTCTTACCACAGATTGGATTCCGCAGGTACAGCAAAGTTTACAAACAAAGCAGGTGCCCATCGTATTTATTGCCGAAGGACTGTTTATGTATCTTACCATCGAGCAAATCAAGACACTACTTACAAACCTTACGCACCATTTTAAAAATGGCACCATCATTGCAGAACAAAATAGTCCGCTCATGGTAAAACAGCAAAAGCATCATGATACCGTAAAAAACACAAATGCGGTATTTAAAAGTGGTACTACGTCAGCAAAAGAAATTGAAAAGCTTGTAAGTGGACTCCATCTTATACAAGAACGAAGCTTTAATGAAGAAATGAAAAAATACTCTATTAGAGCAAAGATTTTTGCCACATTGTTCCCTCATCTCAATGATCGTTGGGCGCAATTTGAGTGGTAATAAATACTCATAAAACTTTATACTCGCTTTTTCAATGGAGAAAACCTATGTCAACATCTCAAAAAAAGAAAGGCACCATTATCCAACATATCATAACCTTTGCACAGGAAAAAACAGTATTATACTGTATAAGTATGGCACTAGCCGTACTTAGTGTAGCATGCGCTATAGCACCCTATTTTTTTATTGCACAAATCATTCAATTACTATTGAAAGGTGTGCGAGATTGGTCTGTTTTTCTTCACAAAGCACTTATCATAGCCGCATTTTGGACAGGAAACGTCATCTTCCATGCTGTTTCAACTTCATGCTCGCATATAGCAACATTTTATTTACTCGGAAATATACGAAAAAGACTTTGCGATAAGCTCTCTCGCGTACCATTAGGAACCGTATTAGATTTACCATCAGGCTCACTAAAAAATATCATTGTAGAGCGTGTAGATAGCATGGAAACTACCCTTGCTCATATCGTGCCCGAATATACATCAAACCTACTTTTACCAATCAGTCTTTTGGTATATCTTTTTATACTTGATTGGCGAATGGCATTATCATCACTTATTTGCTTTCCTATTGGTATGATAGCGATGCTTTCAATGTTTATCGGTTATGAAAAAAAATTCAAACGAACTGTAGACACAACCAAAACATTAAATGATACTGCCGTAGAATATATTAATGGCATCGAAGTAATTAAAGCATTCGGAAAATCAAAAACATCCTATGATAAATTTGTAAAAGCAGCACACGATAACTCAGCAAGCTTTATTGAGTGGATGAAATCCAGTATTTGGCCATTTACTATCGCTCAAGTTGTTATGCCAGCAACACTCGTCTCAGTGTTACCTATCGGTGGTTTTATGGTTTTACATGGTACCCTTACACCAGAATCCTTCATCACTATCATTATTCTATCCGTCAGTCTGATACAACCAATCCTTATCGTATTTTCCTATCACGATGATATAGCAAAAGCTGGTGTTATTTTTGATGAAGTAAGTTCCATACTTAATCTACCAGAATTATATCGTCCTAAAATAAGCGATTACAAGCCAGTCGACAGTAGCATCACACTCAAAGATGTACATTTTAGCTATCACAAAAACAAACAGGGAGAAGAACAAAAAGAAATATTACATGGAATAAGCATGTCACTTCCCCATGGCAGTTATACAGCACTTGTTGGTCCCAGCGGTAGTGGTAAATCAACTATTGCACGCCTTATTGCATCGCTTTGGGACGTTGATTCTGGGACCATCGAAATAGGCGGTGTAAACATTAAAAATCTCAGTCTTGAAGAATACAACAAACGTATTGCATATGTCAGTCAAGACAATTTTTTGTTTGATATGAGCGTTAGAGACAATATAAAATTAGGACGACCAGATGCAACAGATCAAGAAGTAGAATCAATTGCCCGTGAAAGTGGATGTTATGACTTTATAATGAGTCTTGATCATGGCTTTGACACTATAGTCGGAGGAAGTGGCGCTCACTTAAGCGGAGGTGAAAGACAACGTATTGCCATAGCACGAGCCATGATGAAAGATGCTCCAATCATCATACTTGATGAGGCAACTGCATATACAGATCCTGAAAATGAAGCGATTATTCAAAAAAGTGTCGCAAAACTGGTAAAAGGAAAGACACTCATTGTCATAGCTCATCGTCTGTCGACTGTTACAGATGCAGACAAACTCTATGTAATTAAAAACGGCAAAATAGACTCTTGTGGAACTCATCAAGAACTCCTAGCTCAAAAAGGGCTTTACGCACGGATGTGGGAAGCACATATTTCTGCAAAAGACAATGAGGAGGAAGCATAATGGTAGAAATCTTATCTCGATTTTTCAATTTCTGTGGTACAAAAAACAAACATAAATTCTATCTCAGTATTTTTATAGGAATTATAAATTCTCTATTTATTGCACTGAGGATCGGGGCTGTTGCCATCATGCTCCGTGGTATCATTATCAGTCTTCAAGAAGGCAGTCCATTTACCGCACATACCATCTGGCTATCATTTAGTGTAATGCTTATAAGCATTACAGGAACAATCATTACAAAAAAAATAATGAGCATGTTGCAAACTGAAGCTGGTTACGATACATGTGCCACAAAGCGTATCGAAATAGCAGAACATTTGCGATACCTGCCAATGGGATATTTTAATGCAAATAGTTTAGGCTATATTACTTCTGTTACCACAAATACAATGGAACTTCTTGGTGATATTGCAACTCGTGCAGTTATGCTAATCACACAAGGAATACTTGATACTACCCTTATAATCATAATGATTGCATTTTTCAATTGGCGGATCGCACTCGTTGCAACAGGTGGCTTTATATTCTTTCTTGTCATCAATACCCTTATGCGCCTTAATGTACAAGCAGCTTCAGCTGAAAAGTCAAAATCCGATTCTGAAATAGTAGAACAAGTATTGGAGTATATTCAGGGTATTGCAGAAGTAAAAGCATATAATATGACAGGTCGCCAAGCAGAAAAACTCAATAAAGCAATTGCTAAAGCTACGCAGACAAATATAGCTATGGAGTTTTCTTGCATTCCTCTAGCAAATCTACAAAGTCTTATAGCAAAGTGTACAGGAATAGCAGTACTCTTATATTCTATAAATCTGTATCTCAATGGACTAATGACACTCGCAGATTGTGCAACAATGCAAGTATGTTCGTTCATGCTGTTTAATGCATTAGAAGCAGGTGGTAATTATTCCGCACTATTGCGAAGTATCGATTTGAGCGTCAATAAAGCACAAAAGATCCTCGATCTTCCGACTATGGAAATTGAAGGTAGTCAATTTATACCACAATCAACTGATATCGAAGTAAAAAATGTCTCCTTTTCCTATGACAAGGATTCAGAACGCAACAGACCAATTATTAACAATGTTTCTTTAACTATTCCAGCAAAGACAACAACCGCAGTCGTTGGTCCCAGTGGTAGCGGTAAAACTACCCTATGCCATCTTTTTGCTCGATTTTGGGATGCAGACTCAGGCACCATCACATTAGGACATAAAAATATACAAGACTATAGCATAGACAGTCTCATGAAAAACTTTAGTTTTGTATTCCAAAATGTCTATCTTTTTCAAGACACTATCGCAAACAACATCCGTTTTGGAGTACCAGACGCACCTATTGAAAAAGTTATAGAAGCAGCAAAAAAAGCGTGTTGTCATGACTTTATTACTGCACTTCCCCAGGGATATGACACCGTCATTGGAGAAGGTGGAGCAAGTCTTTCTGGTGGTGAAAAACAACGCATTTCAATTGCACGGGCCATCATGAAAGATGCTCCTATTATAATCTTAGATGAAGCCACTGCCAACGTCGACCCCGAAAATGAGCAAGAATTGATGACAGCTATCACAGAACTTACTAAAGAAAAAACAGTTATTATGATTGCACATCGACTCAAAACCGTACGACATGCGGATCAAATTATCGTCTTAGATAACGGAAAAATTGTTGAACATGGTAAACATGAAGAGCTTATACAAAATGGAGGTTTATACGCCCGATTTGTAAACGATCGTAAAGAAGCGGTGAGCTGGAGATTATAAAAAGCCGTTCTATCACAGGTGACAAGCTGATAACAACAGCCTTTATATAGCAACCACCTTGTCAAAAATGGTTAAAAGATATATTTTAGATTAAGACATAAAAGTACCTCAAAGGGCGTTAGTTTTTTGAGGCACCCCATAAATAAAAAGACCAGGGAGCTGGATATATCCGGCTGAGAGGAAATCTACTGCGATTTCGACCTGAAACCTGATTTGGATAATGCCAACGTAGGTAGCGCTCTGATTCTTTTGTATTGTAACTATACAATAAGAATAATAATTTTGGATTATAATCCGCGTCAACCTTTTGGTTTACGCGGATTTTTTTTTGTCAAATGTGCGATACATCAAAGTTAATAATGCCAGTGTCGCAAAAACTAAAAAGGAGATATAAAAATGGCAAGTACGTACACCACTCAAATGGATGCAGCAAAAAAGGGTATCTTAACACCTCAAATAAAGACAGTAGCAAAAAAAGAAGGTATTGAAACCGAAAAACTTATGAAACTCGTTGCAGAAGGTAAAGTTGCAATTCCTGCAAATAAAAGACATACCTGTCTTAATCCTGAGGGAATTGGATCTATGCTTCGCACCAAAATAAATGTAAATCTCGGTATAAGCAGAGACTGCAAAGACTATAACATCGAGATGCAAAAAGTTATGAGTGCCGTTAATATGGGTGCAGAAGCAATAATGGATCTTTCAAGCCACGGTAATACCCAACCATTTAGACAAAAACTTACGGCAGAGTGCCCCGCCATGATTGGTACTGTTCCTATTTATGATAGTGTCATACATTACCAGAGAGATCTCAATACACTCACAGCACAAGACTTTATCGACGTTGTCCGGCTCCATGCACAAGACGGAGTTGATTTTGTTACCCTGCACTGCGGTATAACTCGTAAAACAATTGACCAAATCAAAAATCAAAAGCGAAAGATGAACATTGTTAGTCGAGGAGGCTCCCTTGTATTTGCTTGGATGGTCATGACTGGTAATGAAAACCCCTTTTATGAACACTATGATGAAATTCTCGATATATGCGAAGAATACGACGTCACGATCTCACTCGGTGATGCTTGCAGACCTGGCTGTCTTGCAGATGCTACTGATGTCTGCCAAATCGAAGAACTCGTCCGTCTCGGAGAATTAACGACAAAAGCATGGAACCATAATGTACAGGTAATGGTTGAAGGACCAGGTCATGTTCCTCTCAATCAAATCGCAGCAAACATGCAGATACAGCAGACAATCTGTAAAGGTGCTCCTTTTTATGTATTAGGTCCACTCGTAACCGATATTGCACCAGGATATGACCATATTACTGCAGCAATTGGTGGAGCAATGGCTGCATCCGCAGGAGCAGCATTTCTCTGTTATGTTACCCCAGCTGAGCATTTAGCACTTCCAAATGTGGATGATGTAAAACAGGGCATCATAGCATCTAAAATTGCAGCCCACGCAGCAGATATCGCAAAAGGAATTCCTGGAGCTCGGGACATTGATGACAAGATGGCAGATGCCAGAAAACGACTGGATTGGGACGAACAGTTCAAATATGCTCTTGATCCAGAAACAGCAAAACACATACGCGATAGCAGAAAACCAGAAGATAACCATGCAGAAGCATGCTCAATGTGTGGTAAATTCTGCGCAGTACGTTCTATGAACAAAGCATTAAGTGGTGAAGTTATCGATATTCTGTAACATCAAATGAGCTATTCTTTAAACAAATCAGTTACATGAAACTGAGTCAAATCCTTTATTACTTCTGCAGCAATCATCATGCCTGCTGCAGGGGGAACAAAGGCATTACTACCAGGAACTTGATTTCTGACCGTACAAGTACGTTTTGTTCCTGGTGGGCAGACACAGTTTACTTTACAACTAACATCCATATCCTCATCATGAGGTGGGATTATATTTTCTGTTGAAAAAACAACCTTTAAACGCTTTATATGACGTTTTTTTAATTCATTCCTCATCACACGAGCAAGCGGACAAACAGAAGTCCTCGTAATATCTGCCACCTTCAGTTTAGTAGGATCTACTTTATTGCCAGCACCCATACAACTGATAACCGGCTTCTTAAGTGCCTTAGCTCGCGTTATAATTTCCAGTTTTCCAGTAACCGTATCAATACAGTCAACAATGTAATCATATTGAGAAAAATCAAACTGATCGGCAGTTTCAGGCATATAAAACGTTTTCCATTTTGTTACTTTACAGTCAGGATTGATATCATGAATACGTTCTTCGGCAACATCAACCTTATCTTTACCAATTGTAGAACGCAATGCATAGAGTTGACGATTTAAATTGGTAAGACATATTTTATCATCATCAACAATATCGATTGCACCAATGCCAGATCGAACCAAAGCTTCGACAACATAGCTTCCTACACCACCGATACCAAAAACGATTACCCTGGCGTTAAAGATTTTTTCCATGTTCTCTTTTCCAAATGTAAGCCTTGTTCTTGCAAACTGGTATGTATTCATATAAAAACGTATCCTTTAGTATTTACCTATAAAATCACTATGCTATTATAAAGATAAGAGTAAGCTCTTACAAGGTACCTATTTTAAAATACGTGCGGACGAGATTACTCTCGTCCGCAGTTTTCGAGTCATACCATCAAAGATCATGCATCGTTGGTACTTTCAGACTCTACTTTTTTTGCCTTACCTTCATCTCCATCAAGATCTTTTTTTACCGGCTTAATAACGGCACTGAGCTTATTATCACGAATTTCCTCAAAGGTCTCCTTGATAGCACGCAATAAGTTATGGCGATCCTTAGGAGAAAGCAACTTCAAATCAATAGGTTTTTCTGGATAAATAAGTTCACCACGAGAAGTAACCTTAGCAAACTCAACCTTAGAAGCAGCATCTTTTATTCTTACCGGCCGATACCCTTTTATTGTTCCAGATACACCTTTAAGTGTATACTCACCAGCAACAACACAGTCTATTTCATCACTTACCAGCATAAATGTTTCTGGACTCATCAAAATAGTATCAGGCTCAGCAGCAGCCTCAAAACGAGCAGCCATATTTACGTTGTTACCGATAATCGTATAATCCATCTTAGTTTCTGATCCAAAATTACCGATCGTACAATACCCCGTATTAATACCAACACGCACATGGAACGGATTTTCAATACCATTCTTTCGCCATTTTTCACGGAAACTTATCATGCTTTCCTGCATTTCCATTGCCATCTCAACTGCCCGTATTGCATGATCCTTATCCGAGGTAAATTCAGGATCACCAAAAAATACCATGATAGCATCACCAACGTATTTATCGATTGTACCACCATATTTCATAGCTATATTAGCCATACTATCAAGGTACGAATTAAGCAAGTTAGACAAATCTTCAGGTTCCAAAGATTCTGTTGTTTTAGTGAAGTTTACGACATCAGAAAAGAATATCGTCAATCGCTTTCTGTAATGCTTATCTACAGATGTATCACGTTTACCACCAACAATAGACGCATACAATTGAGGAGACAAATAATGCTTCATCTTTTCATTAAGTGTATTTATAGTAGCTGTTCGCTCACTCACCGTACGCTCCAAAGAAGAATTCATATCCTGAATAGTTCCAATCTTATCAGACAACTGTGAGCGTAATTCATTAAAGGCATATCCAAGACGACCAATTTCGTCCTGCTCAACAAGAGAGATTTCATGACTCAAATCTCCACTGCGTACAATATTAACGCTGTTAAGTAGCTGATCGATCGGATTCAAAATACTGGCTGATATTTGCAAAATAAGCGAAATGACAATAATCGTTACTAATGTTGCTATTACGATATACACAACCAAAGCAGTTATAAATACCTTGCGATATTGATCCGATGACAAATAAATACGATATACTGCCACAGGAAAATCAGTTCCATCAACAAGAGCTTTATATTCATTTAATCCGGAGGAAGCAAGACTTATATCTTCATAAGGCTTACTAGAATAGGCAACATTCTTATACAAAGACGGAACAATGGGTAATTCCCCTGTCGAAACAACAGTGCTATTTTCAGTATAGATAGCCATCTCACATTCGAGATTATGAGAAAGTTCCTGAAAGAAATCCTGATTCTCGACAAAGACAAAATAAACCATAACAACACCGATAATCTCATCATTATACATGACGGGCACCGCAGAAACATAGGCAGGTGTTTTACCTGTTAGGTTATTCACTTGACAAGGAGAAGTCGATACCGTACCACTCAAAGCAGATTGTAACAATGCAGTGTCACTAGACGATAAAGACATATTCTCTGTCAGCATACCACCATCAGCATCAAAAACAGATATCTTAAACACCGACGATTCATTTTCCAGGCTTTCAATAAACTCACTGATTTTTATTCCACTTTCGAGTTCAAGTCCCAACTGAATACTTCGCTGAGATGCAAGATTTTTTGCATACTCTTCAGTCTCCTTTTTTTTACCATCCATGAAAATTTCCGCAAGGGAAAGTTTATTACGTATCATGGTCGTACTTTCTTTTTTTGTAGTATTATAAAAGTACACGAGCGAAAACACACTCATAAGGAGTAGAATTGAAAGTGAGACCAATAAAAAGTAGTTCTGCAATCTGGTTTTTATCGATTGCTTTTTACTCACTTCCATAAAATTCATAACTTCTTTCTGTTCACTCATTAGTTACCCCCTGCAGCAGCAGCAACAGTTTTTCTTTTTTAACGAGACACAAAAGCGTTGTAAGCCTCGGGCCTTTTTCATTTCCTAACAAAAGCAGATACAATGCACGGAACAATTCTTTTCGTGCAGCATCAACATCATTTTGACACTCTGGTTCCTGTTCAGGCAATGCATACAAAACCTGCTTTACCTGCTCTTCGCCAATACAAGTATCAAGACTGACAATCAAACTCTTGACCATCCGTTTTATTACATCTGTAAAACTATCCCATGCTTCCGTATTAAACTCAGTACGAAGCTTAGGTAACTCCTCAGCAGATGAATATCGCAGCCATGCTTCTGCAGCCCAAATCCGCGGTTGTACTGCAGCAAGAAGCTCCCGTGGAGACCCATCAAACTGTACAATACGAGGCAACATATCTACAGCAGCATTGCGATTACCGCCACCGATGGCAAGCGCAGTCGTCATTACCCTAAACGGTATACGTACTTTTGAAGTGCGTACACCATGAATGCACATACTATGCATACGTTTATCAAGCTCTGTTCCTTGACCACTTTCAACCTTATCACAAAACTCATCCCACTCATGATAGATACGGAAAATTCCTTTTTCAATATCCACTGAAAAAGGCTTATTTGGTGCATTTTTGAGTAACAACCATCGAATAATAGATGGCTCCAGAACCGCCACAAATCGACTTGCAAGCGTACGTTCACCTTGGGCACGTGAAACCTTTGAAATGCCAGGTATTCCTATAAATCGATACAATAAAGAAAAAGGAACCTTACCACCAAAAATCTCTGTAGCAATCTTACTTGAAACAGAATAACTACCCGTGTCAGTCAGCTGGTTTTCACCGGAACTTTCGTAACATACCTTATCATCACACCAACGAGTCGCCCAATTTACTTTCCAAGTAAGTTTCCCCTTAAAATCCTTTCCAATAACATATGAACCTTTATGACCACATTTTTTGCATGTATATGAAACCGTATCAGTAGTCTCATTCCAAGAATCAGTACGAGTATTATCTTTACCACATTCACTACAATAAATCTCTAAGGGAAAATACTTTTCACGCTCGCTTTTATACTCCTCTGAAGAAGAGTCTTTAGAGTGATGCACCATGTCAAAGATTTCTTTTCGACGACGAATTGCAATACGTATATACTCAGCATAATAGCCAGACGTATATAAATCAGCTTGATAGTTGTAAGTAGGAAAAAAACCACAGGTATGCAGGCAACGTTCAAAATCATGCATATAGTGCTCGCCATACGACTGATAGGTACCATCAAAATCAGGAACTTCACGTAATGTCTTACCTATATGTTCTTCAACAACTTCGCGAGTGGTATAATACGGTATCTTACAAAAGTGATCATAATCATCCCAATAATAAACAAGGCATGCCTTTATATGACGACGGATTAATTCTTCAACGACAAACGAACTAATCGCAATTTCTCTAAGAATACCAAAATGTATCGGTGCAGAAGGTGTCATTCCTGCTGCACACACTACAGTCTGCTTATCCATGCCATTATCTTTAAGATATGCAAGCAATGCATCACAGGTTTCATCAAGCCAAAAGCCCTTTCCCTTCAACTCATATATCATTTTAGTTTCTCCCCGTAAAGCTGATCCATCGTCGCCAAGGTTGATAATGAATACTCATATCCGATTTTTTCTGCCATATCAATATTCATAGCTATAGAAGGGACTCCAACAAAATCTTGTGATAACAAGCGAGGTACTTCTCCATAAAAAATCGCAGCTATCTTGTCAGCATTATATAAACCTATTTTTTCGGTCTCCAACGAAGAAACACCAAGCATGACTCCCTCTTTAACACGAATATCACCTTCAAGTGCAAAAGACGGAATTTTGGCATCTTCAAGAATCTTACGTACCTGCGGCATAATATCATATTCAGTAAGTGCCGTAGATGCTCCAATATACACCGCATCACTACGTGCACACACATCTTTTAATGCAGCGAGATAAAGAGAGACGGTATCGCGAGACATAGATTCCTTAACATGTGTATTACGGACAATATCAAAACCAAGTTTGAGAGCCGTAAGTTCGACATCATTGACAGCTCCATATAAGCGACCATACTCATCATCACCATAAACAATACCCAGTTTTTTAAAACCTGTCAGATCATGAAACAAAACTACCTGACGCTGATACTGTGTCTGATCAACACGACAGGTCATAAAATCACGACCAGAATCACTGACAGAATACACGATACCAGATCCAACAGGATCCGTAATACCTTCCAATAAAACAGGTATTTTATAATTGGTTTTACGGGCAAATAACTTACCTGCAACACCACCAAATCCAATGATTAAATCTACATCAGGCATGTTTCTTGCAAACAAGAAATCAGCCTTATGAATATCATCCCCCCACTCAAGATTTACATAATAGGCATCAGGGAATTCTATATAGTTACTATAATCGACTTGCCGCAACACTCGATAAATATCTTTTATAGATTTTGCATCAGAAACATCACACGAAGCTTTTATCCAACCATTTGTTGTTAATCCATTCAGGATACCCTTTAAGTGTTCTGTAAACTCCCAGTAATCTCCACTGGCAACAACAGCAATACGGAATTTTTACCATCAGGACGTTTTGACGGCAACAAGATTTGATGAGCAGCAGACACACCACTCGTTTCATCACCCACACGAGTTCCAGAAGTATCTACATAAATTTCATCAGAGTTGACAAGCAAATCCATCGGAATCTTATAACCGATTTTTCTTGCGGTATCGATATTTATAGCCAAAGATGAAACACTCTCAAATCGCTGACTTTGAGCACGGGCACTTTCACCAGAAAGAATATGAGTAAGCTTGTTTGCCATCCAGATTCCAGAACGTTTCATACCACTTAATGTTGACAGACTAAAAAGAACACCGTCTTTTACACGTACCGTTCCCTCCAAAGAAAACGAAGGTATTTTTGCATCGTTCAAAATCTTAACTATATCAGGCATGATATTATACTCAGTAACTGCTGTAGATGCTCCGATATAAACAGCATCTACTTTGCCTACTAAGTCACGAAGAGCTGCAAGATACAGTTCTTCAGTATCGTCATCCATATATTCTTTTACATTCGTATTTCGTACAATTTCAAAAGAACGTTCTTTGGCAACCGCTTCTACAGCACCAACAGCACCATACAACAAACCATATTCATCATCACCGTAGATAATTCCTAATTTAGAAAAACCTACAATATCATGAAACAGTCGCACCTGCTGCATATAAATATCAGGATCAATCTTATTCGTAAAAAAATCTCGTCCAGAATCATCGATACTTTTTGTTACACCAGCTTCAATACAATCGGTAATAGCATCTGACAAGACAGGAACAGGATAATTTTCAACATTATAAAAGGCTTTTGCAGCCATTCCCCCATATGCGATAATTGCATCAACCTCAGGAGCTTTACGGCCAAAATACTTTTGTTGTAGTTCAGCTTCATTATCACCCCATTGCAAATTAACAAAATAATCAGGAACAATCTCAATATAATCGCTGTACTTTTTGCTGTTTACCCATGAAACAAGCTCATCACAATGTGAAAATGTAATAGGAACAGACAGATGTTTTGCCCAGTCTATTTCAGCAAAACCTTCGACAAGCCCCTTAAAGTTTTCAAAGAACTCCCAATAATCACCTGATATAACAATACCGATACGAAATTTCTTACCATCCTCATGGCTAAAAGCTTGTATGGTAACATCACTGTCAGCACCAACATCTGTTACATTCTGTTTTTTAGCATAATGCTTACGTACCCAAGAAGTTTCTTTTTCCTCCCCCTTCCAATAACGTGATGAAGACAGCGTATTTGAGCAACCAATACATACCAGTGATAGCCACAAGCCAATCAAAAACAGCAAAAACTTAGTCTTTTTCATGTGACTTCCTCCATCTTCCGTTAACTCCAAGAATTGAGAACAGTACTGCTCCTGCCAGCGAATACAATCCGATCAACATCAAACTCTTGTTAAAACCAGAAAAAGCAATAATAAGACTTGTCAGTGACGGTATAAAAACAGAAAGAACCTTTTCTATAACTTTATAACACTGCAATAGATTTTCTTCCGAAACTCCATGTACCTCTCCAGACTCAAGATATACTTCCTCGATTGAATCTATAAACAAATTGTCCAATCCCATAGCTATCATTACGGCAAGGAACAGTAACAATCCACCACCAGTCAAACCAGAGGCAACCATAATTAAGCCCGCAACTCCAGCCCCAATAGAAATAAGCAATTTATCATTTTTGATTCTATCAGCAAGCCTACTTGCATTTACCGCAAAGAGACTGACAATACTAAATATACCAAGTATACGACCTATATTACCTTGAGACAGTTTCATAGTATCACTCATATACAGAGGCAACAGGAACTGGAATAGTCCCCAATAGATAATCTGAAACGGGATATTGATACTAGCAATATAGACAAGAATGTGCCGTGAAAAAAACACCTTAGTAAATTCTGCAATTGAGACATTCTTGACATCACTCTTGTCTTCGAGATTTTCACTACGGTTCTTCTGTTGAGCTTCAGGTATACAGAACAAAGCAAATAACAGGAACAGTACGGCAAATGCAATAGATACTCCGATACCAGCTGCATACCCAAATTTATTAACGATAACACCTCCGACTGGAATCGAAGCAATTGAAGCCGAAGCGAAGGCTGCAGCATTAGTACCAAATCCTGCACTTCGGGAACGTGCACTCGTATATTCAATGACAAGCGATGACGTGCTCAGCAGAATTCCGCCAAAACCAAAACCACAAATTAAACGTGCCAGTGAAAACAATCCCAATTCTGGAGAAATAATTGTCAGGACTGATCCAAGAACAAAGACTAAAGACATTATGATGTATCGGCGGCGTACTGACAGGTGTTTCATCGCAAATAACGTGATGAACATAGCAATCATAATACCGACCATATACGCACTGACAGGGATACTCTGGGCAGTTTCTGCTGTAAGACCAAAAAAATCCCCGCCGGAGCTATCATAGACTTTCTTTATATATAATGGGATAAATGACAAGGTTTCGTACGCTGCAAACATAAATACAAACGTACTGATTTGAATAAGCCGTAAAGCTGTAGATTCTTGGTCTGTATCCATACTTTCTGGAGCAACCAAAAGATCTTCTTTCCACTCGCTAAGCATCCAGAAGTTTTTGAGCATAAAGGCAAACAACAGTGCAACAATGATAATAGTTGCAGAATCCAGAGCCATATCACGCAAAATACTATTAATCAAACCGCGGTTTGTCCGTAATGCAAGTGACATCGTGGCTCCCTTTACATCTGGAAGACTTTTTATCGTAATATCATTATTTTCGTAATCGGGAGCCGTACCTACAGCAACTGGCTGTTGACCAGCCTGATGTACTATCGTCAGATTATCATCAATAATATAAATATCAGAGCACTGCTTGCTTCCTGAGATCCTTGCAGCAAGATAGCTGTCAACATCTCCAATATTTTCTAGCTCCATGTACTTAAGCGGTTGCCGCAAATCAGAAGAAATGGACTGCGCCAGCTTTGACATGTTCATATTAAAAACTTCAGATACCGCTGCATTGTACAGCCTGTTATTATTTATCGCAAAAAATACTTGTGATACCAATAACAAACCGATAGTAATCAGGTTTTCCATCCGAGACTTGCTGGCATACAAAAGCGCAAGGATAATATACAGCAAAAATGAACAAGCAAATATCGCTAATGCACTATGCAATGTTTTGGACTCAAACTCGGCTATAAAAGTAGCCACAGTCCGTTTGGAAAACTCCATATACAATGTTCCTGTATGTACATCACCATGAAAGTACAACGGAATACAGATAAACCAGGAGTCAAGAAATTCACACACATACGGACCAATACCATCAACGCCCTCATCACGTGTTGCAGCATACGAAAAAGGCATAGATGTTTGTGTTAACACTCGTCGTGTCGTATACAAAACTTTATCTGACGTATCGGTGATATATAAATGATCAAGCCCAGAAGAAGTTTGTAATACGTCAGAAAACAAAGGATCAACCGTACTTTCCAACAGTGGCAACTTTTTACCCAAATCAAGGGCAGCCTCAACTTTTCCTTTGATATACTCACCATCGATATTGTAACGCGAGACCAGAGCATCCCTGTATACACCTTCAAAACCAGAAATTCCGAGCACTCCGTTGACTACAAGTGCAATAATGAGAACAATGGCAAAAACAAGGACACTTGCTTTTATATTGACAGCCCGCTTTCCTGACACCTCACTCCTCCTCTGAAACTGTACACTGTATGTAACGGTTCATCATGCTAAACGAAGCTGACGAATAATTTGTATTAAATCGTATAAAATCACCAGCCACATACGGAACAGAAGAATCAGTGATATCCGTAACCGTAAAATCAAAAGTCTGACCAGCAAAAAGCAACGATGTATCAAAAGGAACAAGATCATTTGCATTGGCTGCAAGCACACCAAAGTCAAGTACAGCTCGTTTTCGTACTCCTGTACAAGGAGCAGAGGAACCTGCACCACCATGCTCACCAATTGCCGTAAAACCAGCTTGATGACCTTTTTGAATCGAAAAATCTTTTTCAGACACTTCTAAAATTTCACCAGCTAATTCGATAACATCATGATGCATATCAGGGATTGGCTTACCTCCAGAAGAGTCATATCCAAAGAATATTCCTTCACCCATACGGATTTCTTGTATTAAACCATCAATAACACCAGAGGCTGCCAGCTCACAACTTACTGTACCGCCAATCGAAAGAAACGGGCTTTCCAATTTCCGTACCCGACACACTTCTTCTGCCACCGCAGCAAGTTTACGTATACAAGACTCATCAGGAAGAATACCTGACAAGCAGGCAAAGTTAACCGATATACCGATAATCGAAAGCTCTTTCCACTTTTGTACAAGGGGAACTATACGAGATAATACAACGCCATCTTTCATATCCCCTGTTTCTGCAATAATAACAATTTGTGGTCGCATGCTTTTTGGAAGCTTTAAAACAGCATCAAGTAAACGCTCATCAGAGACAAAAAGCCTATCAGGACGGGCATATTCAGGTAACTCAGGAATTTTTTGTATATCTGATAATCTGGTTTTTATTACACATTTTATAAATGAACGGGCAATTTCAGGAGCTAGATGGACAAAGTTTACCATATTGCTGTCAGAAATACACACAGGACGTGAACCACGAGGTTCTGAGTTAAGAACAGCAATAACATCAGGATTACTCAAACAAAATTTGGTCACCACATTTACAGGAATTTTTCCATGCATCATGTGCAAAATTGCATGGTAATTATCAAGAAACTTTTTCTTTTTTAAAACAATATATGCCATATAAATATACTAGGACATGCCGCAGCCACCCAACCATTTTGCAGAAACTAATATAATTATAACAAGCTTTTTTTAAGCTGTCTATTAAAAGTATATTCAGATTACTATACATGCATAAAAAAAGGCTCCGAATATATCGGAGCCTTTTATCTAACTAGTACCTTTTACTTAGTTAGCAGAACCAGCATTTTTACCAGCAATGCGACCAAAAGTAAAGATATCAGCAATAGCATTACCACCAAGGCGGTTACCAGCATGTACACCACCAGTTACTTCACCAGCAGCCCACAAGCCTTTTATAGTATTTCCGTCTTTGCCAAGAACTTCAGCTTTTGTATTGATCTTTACACCACCCATAGTGTGATGCAATGAAGCTTTACGAGGGCTGATAACAATACCAACTTCTGGATGACTTTCAATGTAGTCAAGATCAATAGCACCAGCAAGTACTTCTTTACCAAATTCTGGGTCATTCTGATTTGCTACATAAGAGTTATACTTTTCGATACACTTGCGGAGAGCTTCTTCTGTGAAAGCAGGAGCTGCACCACCAGCTGATTTTTTAGAAGCTTCAGCAAGTTCTTTCAGTGTTGAACCAAAGAAAACGTGTCCGTTATCAACTTTTTCACGAATTGTTGTACCAAACTGATTTTCATCGATATTGACACCTTTAACAGTCTTTTCTCCCTTTCCACGTACAGCACTACCTGCATAGATGATATAGAAAATACCATCCTCAAGACGGAGAGAAGCCTTTGCAAGAACATCACGTTCTGCATATTCATTTACAAAGCGGTTACCTTTACCATCAATCCAAATCTGTTCTGAAGCATCACCCCAGCAACCATCAGTCATTGTTCCCTTAATTGGAGAAGAAGATGGCATCATCTGAGCTACACCAAGATCAACAGTATCAGCACCAATTTCCATAGCCATGTTTATACCGTCACCAGTGTTTGTACCAACATTTGTGGTCAAAGTTCTGTCTGTAAGATCATTGCCCCAGTATTCATCATACTTTTTAACCATTGCAGGATTTGCACAATAACCACCGCAAGCAAGAACAACACCCTTTGTAGCATTCAAAGTAACCTTAGTTCCATCAGCCTTAACAGCATTAACACCAGCAACCTTTCCATCTTTCATGATCAATGACTTACCAGCTGTTTCAGTCATGATTTTTACGCCTGCTTTTTCAGCAGCTTCTTTCAATGTGTTGATCAGAGGAATACCGTTTGAATAAACATGGGTTCGTGGCCACATAGCACCAAGAACTGTTCCTAATGTACTGCCAGCACCTTTGTGAGAAGAAGATTTTACACCCAAAGATCCCGTCCAGTCATAAGAACCAAGTGCATTTTCTGCTAAAGTGCGAGCAAGTTTGATATCAGAGCAAATCCACTTGCCGTTATCCATCTGGCGAAGACCACCAGTATAGATGTGCCACATGTGCAAAGCGATAGAATCATAACCAGGCATATCTTTACCAGCTGTTTTACCAGCATACTTAGCATAATGAGCCTTAATTGACTTCTGCAAGTCAGAAAGAACTTCTGCCCATTCTGCAAACTGATCAAAATGAAGAGCTGGATCATTTACAGACAAAGCCAAGTAAGAATCCAATGTTTTTTTCTGAGCAACAGAAAGTATTGTTTCTTCCTGAGCCTCTGGGTCTACAGCATTGAATGCACCACCAGCAACGATTGTGTTACCACCGAGGAAAGAGCTCTTTTCAATAAGAACAACTTTTGCCCCCTGCTGAGCAGCAGAAATAGCAGCAGAAAGACCTGCACCACCACCACCAACTACAACAACATCGGTATCATAGCTTTCAGCAGCACTTGCTTTTGCATGATACTTTTCAAACTTGTCAAGGTTAAAACCAGCCTCTTTAGCAGCATTTGCAGCTGCATTCATGATTGCGCGGCTTGCAAGAGAAGCACCAGTAGCAACATCAACATAGGGAGTCTGATGCGCTACAATTTCTTTTGGAATACGATCCATAGCAACTGTAGCAACTGACGGAGTCTCTTTACACTGTGTAATTTTTACGTCAGCAATTTTACCCTTTGCAACTGTAAGCTCGACAGCTACAGGACCCTGCATACCAACAGAGGAACCTTTATAAGTTCCATCTTTTACTTTTGAACAGCTTGAAAATGCAATAAGAGCACAAGCTGATAAAAGCAAAAACAATGATTTTTTCATATTATCCCCTTTAAGAATTTATACCTGCTTTAAAGAATAAACCTGTCAGCAACTTACAGGTCAAGTGTTTTTATACCAAAACCAATACCATGTACCGTTTCACCTTTATGGCGATAACTGATAAACACACGGCCAGTAAGGTCTTCACTTAGGGGAATCTGCTTTTCTTTAAACTCATCTAATAAGGGAGCTATGTCAGAACATTGTATGTTAAAAAGATCATTACACTCCATAAACATTCCAACTTTCATTCCTTTATGATCAATTTTAATCGATGGAGGGAACGATAAACCTATTTTTTGCCTATTTGACTCAAGGATACCTAGTCCCAAAGAAACTTTAAGCGGACTTTCATTATGCAAGATGCTGTCTTTGCTGATGCGTACACAAATATAAGAAAATGGCATTACTTCTGCAAGCAATTTTACTGCAGCACGCTCATCTGGAGTTGAGTCACAATTAATAGTAAAAATATTATAACTGTCATCAAGTTCATGATACGAACACTTTGAAATGTTCCTTTCGATTTTTGAAAAATAGACCGTCATCTCCTTCATACGCTTAAGACGCATTTCTTGCTCACGTATTGACCGCTCCAAAGCATCAATACGTTCATGAAGTCGACTATCTATTTGATGTAATTCTTCTGTTTTAGCTTCCTGAACTTCTTGCAGCGAAAAATTAAAACTGCGAAGCATCTGAGCATGATATATACTAAGTACATCGTCATTACAAAACGAGCGATAATTATTTAGGATTTCTCTATCACCTTCTACTATTTTCAAACGATCATAAAAACGAATTTTACTAGAAGGAATCCCTATCAAGGCCGAAAATTCTTTAACAGTCATTAGCTCAGTGTACTATAAATCTGCAATTCCTTCAAATTGGTATCTTCCGGTTCTAAAAAAACTACTCTGTTACGCCCCGTATTTTTAGCCTCATACAAAGCCTCATCGACCACTCGAAAAACACTTGCTCGGATCGACTGATGATTTGCCAAAGTCACACCAATACTTACCGTTACCATAGGAACAGGAGTATAGTCAGCAGAACTTACTGCAGTTAGTAGTTTTTGAGCAAGCGCTAAGATATCTTCCTTTGAGCTGGACGGAACAATACACATAAACTCTTCTCCACCCCATCGTGAAAACGCAGCACTCTGAGGAAGATTTTGTGAAACAACTCCTACCATTTGTTTTAAAACAACATCACCAATATTATGACCATACGTATCATTTATGTGCTTAAAGTGATCGATATCAAGCATCAGGACACCCATAGCATCTTTGTCAGACATATGTTCAATGTTTTTCTTAAATACTCCGTTAAAAAATGTTCTATTTAAAATACCAGTCAGCTGGTCATGACTTGCCAGATAAGACAACTCATCAACACTACGACGCAAATCAGCAGATGTTTTTTCCAAAAAGGAAATAAGACGATCATTTGAAGACAATACCGGTTTTGCATTACCTAAGGCAGAATCAACATATGGTATTTTATGAGGATCGACTTTTACAGGTCCTTCTCTAAACGCTACAGCAATAAAGGCACCATTGAGCAATCCAGGAGCCTCATGATTACACAAGATTTCGCTGTATCCATATACCCATGAGGCATTTTCGTTTACATTTTGAAAATACTCACATTCTCTGTCCGCAAGCCTGTCTCCCATAAGGATACGTCGCGACAGACAACAAAATATCAATATTGCATCAGGAGCAAATGACAACATCCCATTTGCACTTTTGAGAGTTTCTTTTAACAAGTATTCTGACTTGGCATACGAAAGGCTTGCTTTGGTTCCTTCTGGGATCTGCTGTCCAAAAATAAGTTTAGTTCCCTCATAATTAAAAGGAATGCGCGCCACTTGTTTTGTACCAATTTTATAAATAAACGGAAACGAAACAACATTACCAAAAAAATGTGTATTAGTCTCAACTCCAAGATAATCTACATAAATACTGACAGCAGGCTGGTTATCTATAGTCTCAACAATCCCATGAGCATCAGATTTAGTAACCACAAATTCTTTGCCGACCGCCTTCCATCCTAAGTCATAAGTGGTATCAATATGAAGCTCTTTACCATAAAACGCAATCGTAAGAATTTCCCTATCATAGACCGCATCACCAATAAAAACAGCCGAAGTATCACCATTGGAACTATACGAAGCTGCAACAGCTCCAAAAATAGGAACATCAGGATAGCTATGCTCAAATTCACCAATAAAATCATCAGGGCCGAGCATGATATCAGACGACATCATAAGCACGCCTTTTAAATCCGGCAAATCATGTATATCAGTCAGGAATTTTTTACCTGCAGTTAGCGTTGTCTGCACGTGGCAATTATAGTGGAATATTTTATAATTGCTTTTTTCAAACAGAATAAGTGTACAAACTGTCTTATCAGGCACCGTTATATTAGAAGTAGTTGCAGAAGCAGAGGTCATCCCATAAATCATTACATCTGGTAAAGAACATACTAAGGTATTCAGCTCTTTTGCAATTGCCTCATAGGAATCTTTTGGTTCAATTACCTGCAGCAAAGCCTTTGCAGCAGGATTTTCTTTGAGTAACTGCTTAACTGCAGTAATAAAATCAGTAATCTCTGATTGATTAGTCAACACATAACGGTACTGCTTCACTGGCACTCCACTAGATTAAAGATTATATTCATTATAACATCATCCAGAGCAAATTAACAGTCGGTTTTACTCAATCACATTAATCTGGCAAAGCTTCATAGCAGAGAGTGCTGTCTTATGACTTTCAGGACTTACACAGGCACAGCAGTTTGCATCAACTGTAATCTTTACTTCTGGAAGTTTAGCTTTAAGGATAAAGGCATTGCTGATAACACAAATTCCAGTGCAAAGACCGACAAGTTCAATTTCTTCAAGGTCATTCAAGCTGGCAACATAGTCAGCAAGTTCCATTGAACCAAAAGATGGCTTATTAAAGATACGGCTGTCCCCTACTTCAAGCTTATTAGAAATCTGCCAGCCATTACTTCCTTCAACGCAGTGTAATACCGGAAGATTCTTGCCTTCCTGGGTTTCAAGATAGTTTTTCTGATGAGTATCGCGGGTAAATACAACAGTCTCACCCGTTGCCCGGGCAGTGGCAATTTTTTTTGCGACAGTTGGTACGATTGCCACAGCTTCTTTTGTGCCAAGTGACCCGTCAATAAAATCATTCTGCATGTCAATAACGATTAAAAGTTTCATTTTTTTCTCCTTATATTGTGGACTCTCAAGACTATTTCTTCCATATTTTCTTGTCAATTGTGACATAAAGTTTTCGTATTTGTAACGTTTTTGTCAATTTGGATAAAAAAACTCTCAGTCATAATTTTGAGAATTCATATTTTTACAAGTTCATCCACCAACTCAAAACGCCATTTCTGCTTTACATCAGGATACTTCTCATGATCTACCTCGCTCAAAAACATTTTCTTTTCCCTAATCCAAAGCGAGTTATCCCCATACAGCTTACGGTACACCACATATGCTTCCTTAGTCTCCGAATGAAAAGCCACATCTTCAACAATGTAGTACCTGTTCTTAAAATGCTTATATATTCCGTGTATTTTTACGTCTCGTTCTTCCATTACATTGTCTCCAGTTTCTTCAAATTTTCAGTGCCAGCGTTACTGCAGCAACCCACCGGTTCCCCTGTCTCTCAAAAATCGTGATATTATCCACGGGAAAATCTTCCACCAGTTTCACTTCATTCATCACTTCAAGCGCATCTGTCATAACACCCGCTGGAATATCTCGGTTGGCTACCGTGCCATGCGGTTGGAAAGGTCTCTGGTCTTTCTTTGTACATCCCGGGCAGGCATTCAAAACTGCCTTTACTGTTTCATCGCGCAAGCGAGTCCAGTCATTTCCGGCTACTACATTTGCAAAAAGAGTTCTGTCTCCAAAGGCGTTAAAATTATCGATATGAGCCGTAAAGCCTAAGCCTTTTGGTAATACTTCTTTTTCAATCGCATGGGCCAGATCTTCTGTTGCATATTCATCCTGCAGTCTGAAAGGCGGAACTAAAGTAACGTGAATAGGAGTTCCATGCCCGCTTTTGCAGCCATAAGCTTCCCTCATATAACGGCGGCAGTCTTCCAGAGTAAGAGTTATGTCTTCTGGAAGAAGAACCCCAATAAAATGCGTCTGCTGTGTAAAATACTTTTGCTTCATCATTATTATACTATCATTTATTCTGCTTTATACACATCACCAAGCTGCCATGTATGGCCAAAATGTTCCGTGAAGCGCTTTAAATCTTCAAAACTGATGCTGATTGATGCCGTATTCCTCAAAGGATGGATTATCACCTTGTGTCCTTCAAAATTCTGATCAAACAAGACTTTTACTTTTTTTTCAGTATCAAACATAATGCAAAGCGGCGTTACAGCCCCTGGAGTAATATTCAGATACTGCATAAGTTCATCAGGATTACAAAAACTCAAGCGGGCAAAACCAAACTGCTCCGCAATCTTTTTAAGATCAGCCCTTTTATGCAAATCCATACTGACAAGCCCATAGTTTTTGTTTTTATCTTTGACAAACAGATTCTTTACATCCGTTCCTTCCAGAGTAATAACCACATCCTTTGAATCTTCTTCAGAAAATATAGCTTTATGTTCCTGCAATTCAAACCGAATATGCAATTCTTTTAAGATCTGGAAAATAACTTCACTCTCACTCATTTTTCAACTCTCATTTTGTTTTTCCTGCCTGCAAGATACAATGGAACATTTGTAACAGTCAATAAATAATAGACCAAAAATGTCAGCACACCCTAGCGGAATTTTATTACCGCAACGACATTAGTTATGCTATATTATCAGTATGGGCAATTTAATCCAAGTTTTTTTAGATACTCAAAATCTCTATATGACAAATACAGACTTAGTCGCAGCCTGTACGTATTCACGTAAAAATCAATCATTTATTCCTGCATCTGAAAAAATAGCTTGCAATCTCAACCGATTTGCATCCGAAGCCGACTTATATATTTCAAAACAGAGATCATTTGAAGCCGCTGAACACTTTGCAAAAGCTGGCGAAAAAGTAGCCGTACTGAATTTTGCAAACAGCTATCATCCTGGTGGAGGCGTACGTCACGGCGCACGTGCTCAGGAAGAGTGCCTTTGTAGAATATCTACATTATATGATGCTATCAGCGATCCAAAAATGAAGGAATACTTTTATGATCCTCATTGCAAAGGTAATGATGACCTTGCAAATGATGATATTATTTACACTCCAAAAGTTGTCGTTTTTAAATCTGATACAGAACAGCCTGCACTACGACCAAAAGAAGAATGGTTTTATGCAGACGTTTTGACCTGTGCAGCCCCCTGCATCAGCTGGAATCAAGCTCCCATAACTAAAGAAAAATTGCGACAGCTACATGATTCCAGAGCACGGCATATACTGGACTGTGCCTGTAACCACGAAGTCGATGTCCTCGTGTTAGGAGCTTTTGGTTGTGGTGCATTTCAAAATCCACCAGAAATTGTTGCAAAAGTATATAAACAGGTGCTTGTCGAGTATACTCATGCGTTTAAATCCATAGTCTTTGCCATTTATTGCAAAGACTATGAAACCGAAAATTACAAAACCTTTTTAAACGTATTAGGCACACAAGCCCCGTAACGACATATTCTAGATTTGCATCACAAACAATTGTAATTTTGTATCAATCGTTTACATATTGAAAATCATTTGCGTACATTTTGAGCTTGAATCGTTTATATATTGGTTCTCAATTGCGTACATATCGAGTATCAATTGTTTACATATTAGTTTTCAATTGCGTACATATTGATTCTTGTGTGTATATACACATCACGAAATAAAGATACTTCTTGATATTTACGGTTACTTTTCGCCGAGGACTTCTGCCAGTGAGTATACTGCATTTCTGACGCAGTCATCACAGGCGCACAGTACTTTACCTGTCTCAATGCCTTTTAATTCTTTACAAATGGTAGCACCACTTTTTTGCTTGAATTTGGTAAGAATCTCTCGTGCAATTTTAGGAGTTCCATTTCCCTGTACTTTGAAGCCTGCAATCATACAGGCTCCAATGAGGGATCCGCAGGTTGCTTCCATGCAGCCCATGCCCACACCAAATCCTGAAGACAGGTTCATAAGGATGTTTTCGTCGATAGGTACAGTATCTGCAAAGACTTTAGTAACTGCCTGACAACAATTACAAGCTCCTGCCTTTTTTAAGTTTGCTGCTGTTTCAGCACGTTCTTCAATTGTCATGATATATCCTTTGTATAATGATTACTCGTGCTTTCCGCAGGTACCGCAGGAGTGTCCTTCGCCATGTTCGTGGTCATGACCTTCGCCATGATGATCGCACTTTACATTAGGATTGTAGGCAAGTTTGTTTGCAAGGTAATCGGCGATAACGATATCGGTATTGCCGGTAACACCACCAAAGAGAGTGATGCCAGCTTCTTTTAATGCATTTTGTGCACCGCCACCGATACCACCACAAATAAGGGTATCAACACCGGCATTTTTCAAAAATCCTGCAAGGGCTCCGTGTCCCTGACCGTTTGTGTTAACTACTTCTGACTTGATAACTTTACCGTCTTCAATATCATACACTTTAAATTCTTCGGTGTGGCCAAAGTGCTGAAATACCTGACCATTTTCATGTGTAACTGCTACTCTCATCGTTTTTTCTCCTTTCTGACTGAGTTTTAAAGGGTTTTCCTGTCCATCGCGGATATGCCATGCTCCTCCAGAAATTGCCAGACGCTTGCCGTTTAAAAGACAATCGGCAATTTTTCTGCGGGCAGACTCGTATACAGATGTCACTGTTGTTCGAGCTACATTCATTTGTGTACTGGCTTCTTCCTGGGTGAGTCCTGCACAATCCATAAGTCTGATTGTTTCAAACTCATCAATGGTCATAGTGACTGTTTCACCGTTCCATCCTTCTTCAGGAATAAAACTGTAAAACTCAGGAAGTGAGCAAATTTCACGACAGCGTATTGGTCTTGGCATGAAAACTCCTTACTAATATCCGCATTGGGTTTGCAAAAGCAACATTATTGACTTATGTCAATAACTATACTAATAAGATACATATGTTTTTGACTTATGTCAATAATAATTGATGATTGCAGACGATGCAGGAGGAACAAGGGCAGCCTTTTTTTCTAGTTGATTTTATCTTCTATATTTTCATCACAAACAATTGTATACCTTCGCCAGCAAACTTTTGTCGTGTCAGCTCGACAATTGCAGTAACAGTCTCAAGCTGTTCCTCTGTAATATAGGCCATCAAAACAAAATTCATTTGTGGCCATGTCGCATTTCCCAATTTTCGAGCACGCAAGCCCTTACCATAGACTTGCTCCGCAAGCGTATACTGAAAGTCACTCAATTCCTGCTCAAGTGCATCGATAATATCATCCTCGACTGACTGGTTTGCTACTATCTCGCAACGGTAGGCAGCAGTTTTGCCATTATACTCGTTGCACTCAGCCACATCTTTTTTACCCGTGGTAAGTACATACGTATTCTTTGCTGCTGTTTTTTCGCTCATAACCAATGAATACAAGACTGGTATAAGCAAGAGAGTTACAAAGGTACTTGAAATAAGACCGCCAAGTACGCTCAAGCCTATGGGCTGTATCATAGCTGCACTACCCTGTGTATTAAAACTCATCGGCAACATACCTAATACAGTAGTCAGTGTTGTCATAAGTACCGGTCTAAAACGGCTGGTTCCAGCTTCAAGACATGCTTCCTTAAGCTTTTTACCTCGTGCCATAAGCAAATTGGTGTAATCAACAAGGATAATACCATTATTGACAACAATACCGACGAGCATAACCAAGCCAAGCATAGTCATAAGTGATATTGCCTGACCTTTTAACAGGTATGCTACGATTACTCCGATAAACATAAAGGGAATGGTCATCATATTGATCAACGGTGCCTTAAAGCTACCATACGTACCAGCCATAACACCAAATACCAAGATAACGGCAAGTGCTATAATCTGGCCAAATACCGATCCCTGTTTTTGCATGGTTTGCCATGAGCCTTCATAGGTAACAGATACACTCGAAGGAATGATGCAGTTTTCTTTTACTAGTGCCTTTATCTGGTTTTCTACGACTGCTGCATTTTCGCCATCGGTAATCTGAGCCTGCACATGGATAGCACGTACACGATTTTGGCGTTTTACTTCTACTGGTCCCAGAGATTTTTTGACACTGGCAAAGTTTGACAGGCTTACCAATCCGTTTGTTCCTTCTACAGTAATACTATCCAAATCAATTACGTTCTGTTTATCATCCCCCTGGTACATGAGGATAACATCATACTCATTGCCATTACTGCGAAACTTTGTAGAAGTAACACCTGCAATACTGTTGTTAATTTCTGTAGCAGCAGTATTAACGTTAATACCAAAAAGAGCCGCACGTTGTCTGTCAATTTCAATCTCAACCTGTGGCAGTCCTTCATCCAAATCGCGATGAATATTACCAAGGTTGCCCATGTTCTTCATTACTGCCATCAGCTGTTTGGATACTTTAGAAGCTGCCTCTAAGTCACTACTGCGCACAAGAATATCGATGTCATATCCAGCAATGCTTTCCATATCGCCCTGACTAAACGTAAACTGTACACTCGGAAAGTGTGAAAAATGTGCTGACAGTTTTTTCTTAACGTCAGCAATGCTATCCGCCTGTGTATCAGTTAAAGGCACATACACTGTTACGCTACCTTTATTTTCGGTTGCAGAACCTTCCATAAGGCTTGTACCAGTAGAAGCCACCACATTTTTATAGTGTGACACTTCTTTTTCTACCACAGTGGCAAAATACTGTACGACAGACTCTGTTACGTTAAGAGAGGTACCGACTGGTTCTACGATATTGAGCACGACTGCTCCTGTATTATCTTCTTCCATAAGTTCAAAGTGCAAAAACGGTACCAGTGCAAACGAGAGCAACAATGCGCCTACACTTGTAATAACGGTGGTTTTGCGATACATAAGCGCTGCTGAGAGCAGTTTCTTGTACACGGCTGTACAAGTTGTTAACATACTGTCAAAAAAAGCGTAGAGTATTTTAAGAACAGGATTACGAACAGGAGTTTCTGTTCGGTTACTCAACGGCATATACTGCCCCGCAAGAACCGGTACAAGAAAGATTGCCACAAACAAACTGGAGACAATTGCCATGACGATCGTAAATATCATGTCTTTTGCAATCTGGCCTATCCAGTCAAGTTCCTTCATATAAAACAGGAACGGTATAAAGACAACGATCGTCGTCAAGTTGCCAGACAATACGGAACTAATCATTTCCTGACTGCCCAAAATAGCTGCAGTTTTGGCTCGTGTACCCCGCACCCGATATGCATAGATGTTGTCGATCATAACAATAGAGGCATCTACTACCATACCGACACCCAAAATCAATCCTGTAAGCGTCATGATATTTAACGTAATACCAGACACATACATCAACAGCAGCGTCATCACAATTGAAAGCGGTATTGAGATTGAAATAATAAACGTGCTCTTAAAGCTCTTAAGAAAAATGAACAAGACAATGACGGCGAGCAATATGCCCTGTATTGCAGTTTCGTACAAAGTATGAAGCGTTTCTCTGATGGTAATGGAGTCGTCAGAAATAATTTCCAGCTTGATGTCATCAGGGAGCGATTGTTTTAGTTCTGCAAGTTTTTCATACAAGGCATCTGCAACTTTTACCGAGTTAGTACGTGACTGCTTGGTAACAGAAATGTATACACCGGCAGTTCCGTTGATAAAGACACTCTCGCTCTTGTCTTTATAGCCCATAAACGCCTTACCAACATCACTGAGCTTGACATTGTAGCCATTCACTGTTTTAAGGACTGTATCATTTATCTCTTTAAGACTTTTGTATTCGCCATTTGTTCTAATGGTAAAATTGCTGGCATTTTCTTTAATCTTGCCACCGCCTAAATCAAGGTTTTCGAGAGCAAGCTTTGCAGAAATATCAGCAACAGTCAGTCCAAAGGCAACAAGGCGATTTTGAGAAAGCTCAACTCTTACAATCTGAGTTCTACCACCACTGACAGAAGCCTGACCTACACCACCAGCCTGTTTCAGTACATTCTTTACTTCGTTATCAGCGATATATCGCAATTCTTCTGCAGTACGATTGCCTCGGACTGCAATAGTCATAATAGGCATGGAGCTAGAAGTAAACTTCATAATGCTCGGAGTCTTTACAACCTTTGGCAGTGAGTCTTTTATTGAGTCAATTGCATCACGAACCTCGTTAGTGGCAACGTCAAGATTTGTTCCATAGGTAAACTGCATTGTTATCATGGAGCTGCCTTCTGCAGAAATTGAGGTCATTTTTTTTAAATTACTGACGCTGACAAGACCATCTTCAATAATCTTTGTCACAGAAGTTTCTACAGATTGAGGTCCAGCATTCTCATATGTTGCATACACCATAAGGCTTGGATCATTCATTTCTGGCCACAGATTAATTTCGACCTTATTTACTGTAAACACCCCCATGATTGCTATGAGGCTAAAAATAACAATCATGAGGACGGGATTTGAAAGGGTTTTCTTTGAAATGTTCATTCGTTATCCTCGCTGTTGCTTGTTACCACTTGCACTTCGCTTCCGTCTTGTATGGCGGTAAGACCATCGATAATGAGTGTTTCTCCCTCGCTTAATCCAGACAGTATCTGATAACGAGCGTCAATGAGCACACCAAGCTCTACTGGTTTTGCAACAGCTTTGCCATCGGTAACCGTAAAAATCATATTTGTACCATTTCTGTGTACAACAGCCTTTTCTGGAACAGAAATTGCTGCTTTATATTCCTTGAGATACAGTTTTATTTTTGCATACATACCAGCAGTAATCCGGCTGTCTTTTTCTTTGAGAACAATAACAACTTCTACCGTTCTACTGCTTTCATCAACAACTGGAGAGACACTTTTTACCCTTCCTTCAAAATACGTGTCAGGATATGACTCAACTTTTATGTGCGCCTGCAAACCTTCCTGTAACTGAGAAAAATACTTTTCGGGAACATAGGTTTTTATTTCCAGCTGAGACAGATCTCCGATAGTTACCACTGCAGAATCTGTACTTACCTTCATGCCAGGTTTAGGTGGTATCGAAATAACACAGCCGCTTATGGAAGCTGTGATAGGGCTTAGTTCATACCTGCTTCCTGGTAATGAGGGATCAACGTATACGAGAGGATCACCTTTACGGACATACGAACCCAAAACTACGGCATTGCCAGCTATCTTCCCTGCAATATTAGGATACACAGTTACAGAATTTTTTGCCTCTATGCCGCCATTTAAATCCAAATAGGTATACATTGTTGTCGCCTTTACCTGTTCCGTCAAAACGGTAACTTTTTGAGGCTCAGCATCTACAGGTGCTTGAGATTGGGTATTATGAGAACACCCCGATAAAATAAGTACGCACAACAGCCCACAAAAAAGTATGCTTGTAGCATGACTATTCTTTTTCATCATAAAAAAACCTCCTGTTGTCATACAGGAGGTTTTTACCAGCCTGTATAGGCTCATATGTCAGTTGACACTAAAACAATACAGGATCAGTCTTTCTTATATTTTAATAAACCTTTTCGAAACCTTAATTAACCTTTATACCCACTTAACAGTTACCAAGCGCACCCTTATGCAAAACAAATAATAAATGCTTTTGTATATTCATTATAGGGAGACTCAAAAACAAGATCGCCGTTGTGTTTTTTCATTATCTTATAGGACAAGGCAAGTCCCAACCCACTGCCATTCTTAGACATCCGAGAAGCATCTCCCGAAACAAAGGGCTTAAACAATTGTTTTTGCAGGTCATCCTCCACAGGAGTACCTGTATCAGCAATCACAACTTTGCCATTATGATCCATAGACACCCGTACAGTAATTCCTCTCGGATTATGTTTAATGGCATTGTTCATAATATTTATAAATACCCTTTCTATTTCAAGGGAATCAACGCATTTAATGACAGGAGTTTCAGGAATATCGATATCAAGTGTAATACCATTCCTTTCAAAATCAGTGTATATATCTGCAACAGAAGTGCGTAAAAGTTCAGCAATATCTGTATTAGTTTTGTGGAGTATATTTTCAGGGCTTTCCAATTTGACATACTCAAAAAGTCTATCAATAAGTTCGTTCATACGGACAGCCTTTTTGTTAATCGTATCAAGATACTCACTCTGTTTTACCGGATCAGTGACCATGCCATCTTTGAGCGCTTTCGAATACCCGATAATGCTGGTAATAGGAGTCTTAAGGTCATGTGCCATGTTTGCAAAAAGGAGCGTGCGCTCTTTTGCAGTGCTTTCCTTGATTTGTTCGGCTTCTTCCCATTTAGCGGACATATAGTTTAATGCCTGTGCAATCTCGGCAAACTCATGAGGTGTCGGAACATCAATATGTATATGATAATTGTCTGGTCCCAGCTCATTTATTGCCTGTACAATCTTTTTCATGGGTTTGCTGATTGTCCGATTAATGACATACATAAACGGCAGTATACATAACACCAAGATAATCAACGACCCCACAATATATAACGGTAATAATTCGTTAGACTCCTCAAGAGTCGTACCTTTTATAATAATATCTATGAGCAACCAGCAAAAAGAACTGACAACAAACCATATAAGCGTAAAGACTGCACAATAAAAACCAAACTGATATTTTAATGTTTGCCATGCTACGATATGTTTAAGCTTACTCATTCTTTTTCTCCAGCCGATAGCCCAAACCTCTGATATTCTTTATACAGATTTCTTCTCCCATCTTACTGCGAAGCTTACTCAAAGCAACCATCAAACTATTATCTTCAACATAGGAATTCTGTTCCCAGCCAGCAGCCGTAAGTTGTTCCTTAGTAAATACTCTACCAGGCGACGAAAAAAACAGTTTTAGTAATTTAAATTCTGTCGAAGTAACTTCGATTGCTGTTCCATTCTTTTGTAATGAACAACTGTCAGTATCAAGGGTAAAGTTCCCATATACTATAGTCTGTTTTTGCTTTGACTCGGTACTGGATACACTATCATATGAACCTATGTATCTACGTACATGTGCTTTTATGCGGGCGACCACTTCAAGAGGATCAAAAGGTTTAGTAACATAATCATCTGCGCCCAATTCAAGTCCTAAAACTTTATCAGAGGAAGCTACACGGGCAGTAAGCATGAGCACAGGAATGGCACTTTTTTCACGTATTTTCTTTAGTAGCTGAAATCCATTAAGTTCCGGCATCATAACGTCCAAAAGAGCACAATCCAACTGTTCAGTAGAAACAATTCCTAACGCTGTCATACCATCATTTGCGCCATACACAATATGGCCATCTTTTTCAAGATACAGCTTTAACAGTTCAATAACTTCGTTTTCATCATCAGCTATGAGAATTTTGTATGCCATAAAATCATTATAATAGGCTTTTTTCTGTGGTCAATTCATGCAATAAAGAATTAATGTTGCAGAAAGGTTAATTAAGCCTTGCTCAAGTGTTTTTTTTTATTTTTTTCATTAAACCTATTGACTAAATAGGTAATATAAAATATAAATAAGTATAAGATATACCTAGCGCAATACTAGGTATACAATACCGCTAAGGCGGATTTTATTAAGGAGGTACAATATGGTTATTTACTTTGAAAAGCTTGTCCGTGAAAATTTCCGCAATGGTCGTATGTGCCTCTGTTGTCTTTCCAAATAAGGCTGTAATTTCTTCAGCCAAAAATCAACATTAAAAACGATATAACAGTCGGAGTGTATGCGTACGGTTTTTATAAAGCTGTTAGTGTATCACACCGTTCTGTACGTATCACACTATTATTTTATTATTCTCTACCCTATAAAAATCATGGGCTTATTGTATACCCATAGATTTTACATAACCAGAGGGAGAGGCATATACAGGAGACAACAGTATGGCACAATATAAATTTGAAACATTGCAATTACACGTAGGACAAGAACAGGCAGATCCAGCAACAGATTCTCGTGCGGTTCCCATTTATCAGACAACCTCGTATGTTTTTCACAATGCAAAGCATGCAGCAGATCGTTTTGGTTTAGCCGATGCAGGTAATATTTACGGTCGTCTTACAAACTCAACACAGGATGTTCTTGAAAAACGACTTGCCGCCCTTGAAGGCGGTGTTGCAGCCCTTGCAACTGCATCTGGTGCCGCAGCTATCTCTTACACCATCCAAGCCTTGGCTGCAAATGGCGGTCACATTGTCGCACAAAAGACAATCTATGGAGGCAGCTATAACCTATTAGCACACACACTTCCTCAATATGGTATCAGCACCACTTTTGTTAATGCACATAATTTGACTGAAGTCGAAGAAGCCATCAAAGAAAATACTCGTGCAATCTATCTTGAAACATTAGGTAATCCAAACTCTGATATTCCAGACATCGATGCCATTGCAAATATTGCACACAAACATGGTATTCCACTCGTAATAGACAACACATTTGGTACACCATACCTCATTCGTCCAATCGAGCACGGTGCAGATATCGTTGTTCACTCTGCAACAAAGTTTATTGGAGGACACGGCACAACACTCGGTGGCATCATAGTTGATAGTGGCAAGTTTAACTGGAAAAAGAGCGGTAAATACAAAAACATTGCAGATCCTAATCCGAGCTACCACGGTATTTCTTTTTATGATGCAGTAGGACCAGCTGCCTTTGTAACATACATCCGGGCTATCTTACTCAGAGACACTGGTGCAACCATTTCGCCATTCAATGCATTCTTATTGCTCCAAGGGGTTGAAACCCTCTCATTAAGATTGGATCGCCATGTCGAAAATACCAAAAAGGTAATTGAGTTTTTGAAAAACCATCCTAAAGTTTCAAAAGTCAACCATCCGTCACTATCAGATCATCCAGATCATGCGCTATATCAAAAGTACTTCCCCAATGGTGCCGGTTCCATCTTTACCTTTGAGATTAAAGGAGGTCGTGACGAAGCATGGAAGTTTATTGACAACCTAAAGATATTCAGCCTCCTTGCTAACGTTGCTGATGTAAAATCGCTTGTCATCCATCCGGCAAGTACAACACACAGTCAGCTTAGTGATGCAGAGCTTGCAGATCAAGGCATTACCCAAAGTACTATCCGCCTGTCAATCGGTACAGAACATATCGACGACATCATCGCGGATTTGGAAAATGGATTTGCAGCAATATAAAAAAGTTTTAGCGTTTTTCTCCAGAACGCTATAGACAACATCGGAGAGAAAAAGAGAGAGTAAGGCAGTATGAAAATACCAGAGACTGGGTTTTCATACTGCTATTTTTGTCATAACAACAAAACCACAGCAAAAAAAATGATTTTGCTATATGCTAACTGTCTATAAAGTACTATGCTCTTTATATTATGATTTTACAATTTATTAAAAAAGAAGCTGTCTTTTTTGCTGCCTTTACCTGTGCACTTCTGAGCAGCTTTTTTGTACCACCAACACAACAATACCTTACATATATAGACTGGAATACTCTGTGTATTCTCTTTGCCCTCATGGGCGTTGTTGGCGCATTTCGTGCCTGCGGCTTATTTGAAAAGGCTGGAGTTTTTCTTTGCGGCAAGGTCTCATCTATCAGAGCACTCAGTTTTGTACTTATTTTCCTCTGCTTTTTTTCAAGCATGTTTATTACCAACGATGT
Source organism: Treponema sp. (assembly GCA_024695475.1). Classification (GTDB taxonomy): domain Bacteria; phylum Spirochaetota; class Spirochaetia; order Treponematales; family Treponemataceae; genus Treponema_D. The sequence goes on along the minus strand of JAILIC010000026.1, from coordinate 49,079 downwards.
CGCCCTGCTAACCTTTATTCCCCTCACTATCGAGTTATTAGGTGGAGCAGGTATTCCAAACATCGTCATGCTGACAGTCATACTCCAAACTATTGCAGCCAATACTGGCAGCATGCTCACTCCACTGGGCAATCCTCAAAATCTCTTCTTGTTTGAAAAAATGGGTCTCCCCGTTTTTGACTTTATTAAGATTATTCTCCCCTATTCTATTTTGTGCTTTATTGGTCTATGCGTCTGTCTGGTTCGTATCCCTGCAAAAAAACAGATACAACCAGCCACTGCACGGAATACAGCTGGTGCATCTCGATTAAAAACTGTAATCTATTTTTGTCTGTTTGTATTGTGCCTGCTTGCAGTCGTTCGTCTTATTCCAAAATGGGTATGTGCACTCTGTGTGTTGACAGTTCTTAGCATTCTAGATAGAAAGGTTTTAGCCCACATTGATTACATGCTTTTACTCACGTTTATGGCTTTCTTTATCTTTACAGGGAATATTGCTGCAATTACCCCAATTAAATCCTTTTTAATGAACATCGTACAGGGAAATGAATACACAGCAGCTGTTATTTCAAGTCAGATTATCAGCAATGTACCTGCAACACTCCTGCTTTACCCATTTACCAGCGCAGGCACACAAGAATTACTTATTGGTGTCAATGCAGGCGGATTAGGAACGCTCGTTGCCTCTCTTGCCAGTTTAATATCCTTTAAGATATATGCTGCCAATCGTGAAAAACGAGCCCTACCGTCAGGAGGAAGATACTTGGCTACTTTTAGTGTATACAACATTGTATTCCTTGTATTCCTTACAGGATTGCATATTCTGTTACACATAGCCAGATAAAAAAACTAGCGTTATTCCATTTCAACTGATACAATTACTGGTGGTACTATATTAAATAGAAAAAAAGTATATTACCCAAAGGAGTTTGTAATGAAAACGATTAGTGTACAAAATGGACCGGCAAATGCCTCATCGATTATTTTGGGTTGCATGCGTATGCCAGCCCTGACGGTTGATCAAGCAGAAAAAATGATTCATACATCAATTGATCTCGGTATCAATTTTTTTGATAACGCAACCTGTTACGGAAATGGCGAAGCCGAAAAACGTTTTGGAGACGCATTCAAGCAGTCCGGTATTAAACGTGAGGATGTTTTTATTCAGACCAAATGCGGACTTCGTTTTGAGCGCAATGAATTTGACTGGACTAAGGAAAATATTTTAGTCAGTGTTGATGAAAGTCTCACCCGCATGAAGCTCGATTATCTTGATGTATTACTCTTGCACCGTCCTGATTTGATTTTTGAGCCAGAACAAGTTGCAGAAGCATTTGACACCCTCTATAAAAACGGTAAGGTCCGTCACTTTGGTGTAAGCAATGTACCCCCACTACAAATTGAACTATTAAAACGTTGCGTAAAGCAACCACTCATTTTTAATCAGTTACAACTTTCTCTTGAGCAGTCACAACTTATTGACCAGGCCTTGTTCCTTAACAATCTTACCTCTGATCGTTCAATTGACAGAGACAACGGTACTCTCGATTATTGCCGTTTGAACAACATTACCATACAAGCATGGTCTCCACTTCAATATGGATTTTTCAAAGGTTGCTTTGTCGACAGCCCAGAATTTCCTGAAATAAACAAAGCGCTAGCAGAGGTTGGTCAAAAATATGGAGTTTCCAAAACAGCAGTAGCAATCGCATGGATCTTACGCCATCCTGCAAAAATGCAGGTACTTGCTGGCACAATGAATCCTGATCACTTAAAAGACATCTGTGATGCCACAACATTTGAATTAACACACAATGAGTGGTACAAGATTTACCTTTCATCAGGTAAAAAACTTCCGTGATAGTTTTATAGCAATACATGCGGTATGTTTGTGTGATAGCAGCTATGGTATCTGCTGCATACAGACAATACCGCATACAGGTACACTAAGCATAGGACAATCACAAAGCAAGGAATCGATATATGCAAAACAAATATGTAAAAATAACATTGGAACAACAGGAAGACAAAGTCTACAACATCATATATAACGAAACGATAGTTGGTACTCTACGTCTATCGGACAAAGCAGAGCTCTACTTTGAAGTCAAACCGGCTTTTCAAGGTAAGCACATAGCAGCTAGTGCCATATATGATTTTACAATACTAGCACATCAAACACTACATGAACCGCTTATACATGCAGCCGTAGATACCAGTAACGAAATGGCACGGCACGTTTTAGAACATAACGGATACTCCATACTTACACGTACTGACAACAAAATCTACTATGAACATCGTATCCTAGAAACAAGAGCTGATGACAATTATATAGTTCCGACTGGGCAAAAAGTACTTTATGTAGCTGGCGGCTGTTTTTGGGGAACAGAACGTGTCTTTAAGATGCTCACTGGTGTTACCGCTACAGCAACAGGGTATGCAAACGGACACACACAAAACCCAACCTATGAGCAAATATGCCGTATGGAAACAGGTTTTAAGGAAACAGTCCGTGTTACGTATGATCCTCTGATTACCCCTACCGAAAAAGTGCTTAAAGCTTATTTCCTCTGTATCGATCCAGAACAAGCGGACGGCCAAAAAGAAGATATTGGAAGCCAATACCAAACGGGCATTTATTATAAAGATCCAACTATGTTTGCAGAACTTGCCGCAGCAGTTGATGAAGAAAAGAAAAAGCACAACGTGTTTTACACAGAATTAAAACCGCTTGAATGTTTTTATGAGGCAGAAGAATACCATCAGGACTATCTCTTAAAAAATCCGTCAGGTTATTGTCACATCACCAAAGCAGATTTACAAGCAGTAGCAGCATTAAACTAATGCCGGTCGCTTTTACTTTAGAAGTACATACTTAGTGCCTGCTATCAACAATGCATACAATGTCATGATAGCAGCAAACAGGATAGCATTTTTCCTATAATACCGCTCAAAGACTTTTATAATATCAGGAAGATCTGGTATTTGCAGTTCTGGAACAAAATCATTAAGTATTTTTATTCCTGCAAACACATGCGCGATATAGGGATACTCCGATATAACAAAAGCAGCGGTTCCTTTTGAAATGCTTTTTGCTTGCAGTATATGTCTCGCAATCAGCAACGTCATCTTGCCATATTGTTTACCATACCGAACCCACCTGATAACCGCATATATAAAAACGCCAGCAAAAAAACAGTAAGCAACAGGACGCGAATACACGTCCCCAAAAGGCTTGGTAATGAGTATGACACACCCCATTGCGTTAAGCAGGAATCCGATGAGCGTATGCAGTAAAAAAGACTTAAACAACAAAGATAATGTTGCATCGATTTTTTGAAAGCTTTTTTCATAAAACTTTTGTTCAAGCTTTTTTTCGAGTTTAGGAACTGCAAAACGCGATACTTCCCTTACCACAGCAAGTATCACCGCCATATCATCGAGCAGTCCAATGCCAGGGAATGTATCTGGAAGCACATCGATGGGTAGTATCAAATACAACAAAGCACCGCCAATAACCATTTTTAAGCGTAATGGTACTTCTGGTGATTTTACCTGTTCCCATAAAAACACTACCTTATCCCAAATTTTTTCAATTACACCCCGTTTCATGACTGGGAGTTTGGTATCCAAATCTTGTATATCTTTATCTGAGGCTTGTTGCCCTAATTCATAACTTTTTTGTAATGCTTTTTCTGTAATACGTTTGTTCATACCTAATACTCTGACGTATTATACACCAGATGCTCTCTGTAAGAAAATCTCCTGATGCATTTTTAATTACGTCTCATTCACGACATACAGTCAACACGTCTTCCATAACTTGTTGACACAATAGTTATGTTAAACTAACATATATTTATTATGTCTAATACACACATTCAAAACGTTATTTCCATACTACAAAAGAGTAAAATCTCTATAGCTTCACTGGCTCCTGCATGGAAAAACTATTTTCCAGATATTTCTGAAAAAGCTTTTATTGGTGCACTAAAAAAAGCTGGTTTTTGGGGTGTAAGTGAAACGGCTTTAGGTGTTGATTTAGTAACAGCCTTGGTTGCCCAAAAAATAGAGCGTGACAATCGTACTCTTAAAAAATCAGGAGCCAGTCGAGTTTATATTACCGCAGCATGTCCTGCTGCAGCGGTGTATATTAGACAAAAGTTTCCAGAATTTGCTGAAAACATCATTTTAGAAAGTTCGCCGCTCCTTCAACATGCAGCAATGCTTAAAACCTTGTACGGCAATGACTGCGCAGTTGTTTTTATAGGTCCCTGTCCCATAAAAAAACAAGAAGCCAGTACATGCAAAAGTGTTGATGGAGCACTTTCATTTAGAGAGGTTAGTGATTTTTTTGAAAAAAAGAAGATCCATTTAGACACATTTAATGCTGCGATAGATAAACAAGCAGATACATATGGTTCTAGCTTTGTTCCATACAAGTTTACGATTACTGAAAAACCGCTACACACGTATGAAGATGGTGGTATCAGTAATTCTTTTTCAAAATATGATGTATCTGTTTCATGTTCCGCTATCTTTGGTCTTGATAACCTTGAAAAAAAACTTATCCGATGTAAAAGCACAGTAGAGGGTGGAGCTCATCTCCTTATAACACTTGCCTGTCCAGGTGGTTGTTCCAAGTGCATGTATAAATAAATACATGTATAAAGTCCGTATATTCGATTCATACGTTACACAGTCCTTGCCGTAATACATACCTCTTTTCCGCACCCCCTCATTGCCACATCTGGCAATTTTTCCTATACTTTTTGACATGAAACGAATCGCTATTATTACCGGTGCCAGTTCCGGCATGGGAGCAGAATTTGCCCGCCAAATTGCACACACAACGCTTGCAGATCAGTTATGGCTCATTGCACGCCGTACTGACCGACTTAACGCCTTAGTACAAGAGCTACAAAACAATCACGCAATTACAGCCCGTGCCATTTCTCTTGATATCAGCGGTCGCGATGGCGTTGAGCGATTCAAAAACTTTATCGAAACACAAAAACAGCAGGACAGTGACTTTACCATATCACTACTAATAAATAATGCAGGTTTTGGTACCTATGGTACCTTTGAATCTACAAAACTCGAACGTCAACTTGAAATGATAGAACTCAACTGTATTACTGTTACTGGTATCTGTGGCATTTGTCTGCCGTTAATGCAAAAAGGATCTACCATCATTAATGTTGCAAGCCTTGCTGCAGTCATGCCATTAGGTAATTTTGCAGTCTACGGAGCTACAAAAGCATACGTCCGTAACTTTACTCTGGCACTTGCTGCCGAGGTAAAAGACAAGGGCATAGCTGTCTGTGCTCTGTGTCCAGGATCAGTCAGTACCGAATTTGCAAATGTTGCATCAAATGGGGCCCGTAAAGAAGTATTACACGGTAAACCTGCTGACAAAGTAGTTGCTCATTGCCTCAAAAAAGCCTTACATGGTAAACATATTGCCATGATGGCTCCAAAATGGAAGTTTAATGCCTTTATCAGTCGTTTTGTCAGCCACTATTTTGGAGCCCGCATGACATACCTCTTTAGCAAACGTCCGTCAAATCCTTTTTAGAGAGTACTGCATGCCACAACCATTACTATTCCGCATGATAGACAAAGCAGTCTATGATTACCATCTCATCGAAAAAGGAGATAAAATACTGGTCGGTGCATCAGGGGGTAAGGATTCTACTGCGTTAATACAATACTTTGCACGTCGTAAACTGCGACCCCAGGAAGATTTTACCTATACAGCACTGCATGTACAGTCAGAAATTACGCCTCCTCTCAACACTGAATTACAGCAGCTATTTGAGCAATGGAAGGTACCAGTTGAAACACTTGATGTTGATGTATTACACCGGGTAAAGCCCGGTCATAAAATGAACTGCTGGTGGTGTTCCACCCAACGTCGTACCGAGTTACTCCGCTATGCACTTAATAACGGATATACAAAGTTGGCATTAGGACATCACCTTGATGACATTCTCGAAACGCTATTAATGAATATGATGAATAAGGCAGAGCTGGCTACCATGCCACCCCGCCTGCAATATGAAAAATATCCGCTTGTCATTATTAGGCCGTTATGCTATGCACCTGTTGACATAATCAAAGAACATGGTAAACAGGAAGGCTACATAACAACAACATGCACATGCACCTATCAGGACAACTCTGGCCGAAAAGAAGCACGAAGTAGACTTGAAGCTCTGACTGGTGGAGATAACGATAAAAAGGAAAAACTATTCCGTTCCTTAAGGAACATAAAAAAAGAGTATTTACCCTAGTGTGGACACCCTAACCTGTTCTAGTAACGTCCCAAACGCCAGTTAATAGCACGCTGCAAGTATTCCTCATAGGTCTTGCTTTCGCCAATGCCCTTTCCTGGTGAGTCAGAGATTTTGACAACAGGGACACCATTTGCTTTTACCGTTTTCATAACGATGTTGAGCGGTGGTACACAGGTATCATTAACGAGGAACGTACCTATACCAAAAGCGATACGTGTTCTACCCTTGAAATGGCGATAGATCATATCAGCCCGTTCAAAATCAAGACTATCACTAAACAGCAAGGTCTTTCGTTTTGGATCAATGCCTAACTGTTTGTAATGGGCAATCATCTTTTCGCCCCATTCTATCGGATCTCCACTATCGTTACGTACGCCTGTAAAAAGCGTTGCATTTTTTACATCAAAATCCAATAAAAAGCAATCAGTAGTAATACAATCTGTGAGCATAATCCCCAACTGTACACCATACAGATCATGCCAGTCGTCCATAACAAACTTATTGGAATATGCAGGATTACGCTCAGGATATCCCTGTCCCGTAACCATAAACACTTCATGTGCCATAGTACCAATAGGCTTTAAGTTATGCTTCATCGCAAACAAAACATTAGAAGTACCACCAAAGACAGAGTCTCCTAAAAGCTTTTTATCGTTGGCATCCTTAAACATCATAATGATTTTTTCTTGAATGTCAGCATTAAGACGACGGCGAGTACCAAACTCCGAAAAAGTACTGATGCAGTATTTGCCACTGCCTAAATCAGCAATTTTTTGACGAGCTCGCTCTATAGCTGATTTTTCAACTTCATCATAGCGGTCTTTATATTGAAAATTAAAATAAACTTCGTTAATAATTGAAAGTACGGGGATCTCGTAGTAGATTGTCAAAAACCAAGGACCGACAGTCCGGATGTTCAAGCCACATTCAGCATCATCATTTATGATAAAATGCTCAATCATAGGATGCCAAACAGCAAGAAATGACAGATACCCTTTATCAAGCCATGTCAACGAAGATAGATAGGCGATTTCTTCTTTGGTAAAACTCAAAGTACAGTATAACTCAATTTGATGTTTTATCTCACTAACCATCTCAGGTGTAAAGTGAATATTTTTATTACGGCATACAAACTTCCACTCAACGTTTGCATCCCCATATTTACGCATAGCAAGTTGGCCCATACTGAATTTATATAGGTCTGTATCCAGAAAGCTTGTAATAATTTGTTTCATGATACTTTGTAGCATAACAGGAAAGACAAAAGCATACAAGGGTTTAGCGCAAATCTGCACAAAACGTGCATTTTAGGAGATATCACAAGGAGATATCACACATATTGACAAAGTACACGTATCTTTATAGCGTAAAAGTTAAAAGGAGTTATTATGCCGACTGACCAGTTGACCCATTTTGATCAGGCAGGTAATGCCATCATTGTAGATGTATCACAAAAACAAATTACCCACCGTACGGCAACTGCCCAAGGTGAGATTATGGTATCAAAACAGATATATGACATGATTGAAGAAGGAACAATCAAAAAAGGCGATGTTCTTGGAGTTGCACGTATCGCCGGTATTATGGGTCTCAAACAGACAAGCAATCTTATTCCCCTATGCCATCCATTACCTATAACCAACTGCTCCATAGAATTCAAAAAACACTATGACAACAATGCTGATGCTGGCATTATAACCGTCTATTGTACGGCAACATGTGATGGCAAAACAGGAGTCGAAATGGAAGCCTTAACAGGGACATCTGTCACCCTGCTTTCGATTTACGATATGTGTAAAGCTGTCGATAAACGTATGGTTATCAAAAACATACACCTCGTAAGCAAAAGCGGTGGTAAATCAGGTGACTTCTTTTTTGATGAACAGCACTAACTGCTACAATTGCTTTATAAAACGACTTTCGTCATCGTTATTTGTAAAGCCCATTCGTTTTAAATACGAAATGTGTTTTTTAGGAGGATTGTCAAAAGACAGTTCCCGGTATCCGTTATTTGCCAGATGATTATATAAGTATTTACCAACGGAGCAATCACGGAACTTAGGAATCGTATAGTCGACTTTTATATCCAGTTTGCTTTCATCAGAGGATGGGTGTCCAAAAAAGATACCAATAGGATCTGAGTCACAGCAAATCATATAGGTACAAGAGTATGAAACTGGATTTACTAATTCCGGAAAGAACTGCCGTATATCTTCCCCATAATAGCGGCAAAAAAAGTTAAGATAATAGTCATCTGCACATACTTTTACAACAGAATACGTCTTTTTATATCGCAGTAATTTAAGAAGATTAAAAATATTGATAATAACAAGACAGCCATTCATTATGGCGGTTGGATATGAGTGAATTGCCACTGCATATCCCGTAAAAATCAAACTACCGACCATGTTGATGATACGAAGTTTTACAACAGATGTCATCAACATGGAAATAAGAATTAAAAACGAGCCAAAATAACCTATCAGCTCAATAATCATATGGGTACCTCACAATGCATGTAAATGCATTATTGCATTACTTCGTCCCCACGTCCCATAGCTGTTAAACCAGTTTTTACCAGTTCAAGTATACCAAATGGTTCCAACAGTCGGATAAGACTGCTGATCTTTTCTTCACTACCAGTTGCCTCAACAATAACAGAACCTATGGAAACATCAACGATGTGCGCACGGTAGATATTGCAAGTTTCAATAACAACAGCACGGTCTCCACCACTGGCTTTTACTTTTATCAAAGCCATTTCGCGCTCGCAGGTTTGCGCAGTGATACAATGTGTTATAGAAATAACTTCAATGAGCTTTGAAAGCTGTTTTTCAATCTGTTCGAGTATGTACTCATCCCCCTTTACCACAATGGTCATACGTGACTGACCTGGGTTATGAGTTTCACAAACGGTCAAACTATCGATATTGTAACCGCGTCTACTGAACAAACCAGATACACGGCTCAAAACACCAGCGTGGTTTTCTACCAATACCGACAAAACATATGTTTCGATCTTTTTATGAGCTTCCTCAGCCATTACTTTCCTCCTTCAGCATACACACCAAGCAAACGAACATCCTCAGTTTTGGCCTTGAGGGCGTCCAGTAATTTTGTTACATAGGCAACAGACTCCATATTTTCAGAAACCAGTTCCGCATCAGCATAGAACCAGTATTTCCATGGTTTTCCTAAAATAGGCCGGGACTCCAATCGAGTTAAGTTTATCTGGAAGTCCTGAAAGATTCTCAGACAATTAAACAAAGCTCCCGGTTCATTTTTTACAGAGAATACAAATGATGCCATGTTTGGATGCACCCCTGCTAAACGCTGACAATTAAAAGCATTCTCAACGACATTATCAGAACGTGCACCGACATGATTTGCGGCAATTATCACAAAGCGGGTATAATTGCGTGGATCATTTTCGATACTCTCTTTCAAAATATCCAAACCATAATACTCAGCATTGACGGCACTTGCAATAGCTGCATTCTCCTTTTCGCCTTTTTCGCTTACCAGTTTTGCAGCAGTTGCCGTTGAAACAGCATCAACTTTATTCCATTCTCGATGATCGAGCAAAAACTGCGAACACTGTGCCAACGCCTGTGGATGGGAATAAATGTTTTTAATTCCATCAATTGACGCACCTTTTATGCCAAGCAGCGCATGCTGAATACGCAAGGTCAGCGATCCAACGATATTTACATCTTCAAACTGAGCAAGGTTATCGTAGTTTTCATAGACTGATCCTGCCAGGCTATTTTCGATAGGAACCATACCATAATCGACTTTACCGTCAATAACTGACTGAAAGATATCACGGAAGGAATTAACGGCAACAGCACTGGTACCAGCATCAAAATATTTGCCGATAGCTTGTTCTGCATAGGCTCCTCGTTTACCACTATATGCACAGACAATATGTTGTGCATCAATCTTTTTTTCAGCAGTATGGACAACAATAGGGTCCTGCCTGATATGAGCAACTTCCTTACCAACGACAGGCGAAAGCGCTTCGATATCACGCATCAGTTTATCAAACTGCTGTGGATACAAGGATTGTGGACCATCGGACAATGCCTTATCAGGATTGCAGTGTACTTCGACAATGATACCATCAGCACCAGCAGCAATAGCTGCCAATCCCATAGGGGCAACCTTATCACGAATACCAACTGCATGGCTCGGATCGACAATGACAGGCAGATGGGTAAGGCTGCGTAAAATAGGAATTGCACTTAAATCAAGTGTATTGCGTGTTGCACGCTCGTATGTGCGGATACCGCGCTCACATAAAATAACACGATCGGTACCAGATGAAAGCAAATACTCTGCTGACATAAGCCACTCTTCGATAGTGGCAGAAAGTCCTCGCTTTAAAATGACAGGCTTATTGAGCTTGCCTAAGCGTTTGAGCATATCAAAATTTTGCATGTTGCGTGCACCAACCTGATACACATCAACATAGTCTTTCATGACAGGAATATATTCAGCAGCAATAATTTCTGTAACAATAGGAAGCCCATATTTTTCGCCAGCTTCCTTTAATATCTTAAGGCCTTCTTCCCCTAATCCCTGAAATGAATAAGGAGAAGTACGTGGTTTATATGCTCCACCACGTAGCATGACCGCACCGCTAGAAGCGACACGCTCTGCTACGGCCATCATCTGTTCCCTGCTCTCGACTGCACAGGGACCTGCTATCGCAACAACTCGTTGTCCGCCAACACGGACCTTTTGTCCTCGGTTGTTAGGAATTTCTACAATGGTGTTTTCAGGCTTAAACTCACGGCTTGCCATCTTGTATGGCTTGCTGATAGGAATAACCCGTTCAACCCCAGGAAGTATAGCAACTTCACGCGGGTCAAGATTAAGCTTACCGACTGCAGCAATAATAGTTGCTTCTTCGCCAGCAATTTCATTCGTCTTAAAATTCTGTTCCCCTAAAAATTGGGAAAGCCGTGCCTTTTCTTCAGGCGAAATACTTTTTTTTAATACGATTACCATGTAGAAAAACTCCTCCGATATATGATTTTTACATATTAGTTACCGGTGCCTCTGGATTAAAACTAACCGTACGCAAAATATCACCAAATACGCCGGCAGCAGTAACTGCAGCTCCAGCTCCATATCCTCTGACAGTCAATGGAATAGGACTATAGCGTTCTGTATGGAATACAAACGCGTTTTCGCCGCCTTTTACCGCATACAACGGATCATCTTGTCCGACTTCAAGCAACCCCACGCTACAAGTATTATTCTGTATGGAAGCTCCCATACGTAGTACTTTATGTTGCTTTTGCAGTTCTGCCATTTTGTTGGCAAAGTAGGTATCGATTTGAGGCAGACGTTTTAGGAATTCCTCTGTAGAGCCTTCTGTATCAAAATCATCAGGGAATACTTTCTTGATCTCGATCTGGTCAAGCTCCAAATCCATTCCTGCCTCACGGGCAATAATCAATGTCTTTCGGGCTACATCCATGCCGTTTAAGTCATCACGAGGATCTGGCTCGGTAAAGCCTTTTTCCTTTGCTTCAAGGACAGCCTTACTAAATGACACACCTTCATCAAGACGACCAAAAATGTATGACAGAGATCCAGACATGATACCGGTAAATCCAGTAAGATGGTCACCACTCTTAAACAGGTTCTGCAAGTTGTCGATAATCGGCAAGCCAGCACCGACGTTGGTTTCATACAAGAAACGGCGATGCATAGAGTTTGCGGTACGTCGCAACTGGCGGTAATAGTCTATGCTCATTGAATTAGCACGCTTGTTTGGTGTAACGATATGCATACCTGCATTAAGAATATCCAAATAGCGCTCCGGTAAATCATACGAAGCTGTACAGTCAACAAAGACAGGATTCATCGGGCGAGTTTTTTTGACAAAACCCAATACCTCATCTACAGAAGAACGAAGATTAGACTTTTGAATATCTTCCCTCCAGTTGGTCAAATCAATACCTTCTGGATTAAGCAAGAGACGATTTGTCTTTGCAATGGCTACTACCGAAATGTTTACATTGGTACGCAAGAGTTTTTGCTGCTGTTCCTTAATCTGATCAAGCAATACACTGCCAATAGTACCTGCTCCAAACAGAAATACTTGAATAGACTGCGAAGTCTGAAAAAAGAACATATGTACGGCGCGTACTGCCAAATCACCATACTCACCGTGGATAACAGCACTGGTACAACGCTCTGACGAGCCTTGTGCAATAGCAAGGACATTAACACCATATGAAGCCAATGCATCAAAGAATTTGCCAGCTACACCACGTTGTTTAATCATGTTGTCACCAACAATTGAAACGATGGCACAGTTTTTATGTACTTCGACAGGATCTACAACGCCATCTCTGATTTCAAGTCCAAATTCCTGCTGCAGGGCATCATTTACCATATCTGCATATGCGTCACGGACACAGAATGAAATTGTATACTCAGAAGATGACTGAGTAATCAACAATACAGAAACATTTATACGTGAAACAGCGGCAAACACACGGCTTGCCATACCAGTACGACCTTTCATGCCGGAACCGCTTATGCTGATGATTGCTGTATTTTTTAGGCAGGAAATACCACAGACAGGTCCTACATTAGAAGCAAATGGTCCCTTACCGATACGTGTTCCTCGTACTTCCGGACGCATACTGTTAAGGCTCCAGGCTTCAATTCCTTTTGCTGCAAGTGGAGCAAGTGTTTTTGGATGCAGTACCTTTGACCCAAAGAATGACAGTTCCATTGCTTCTTCATAGGTCATGTCCTTTACCAGCAATGCATCTTTTACAATGCGAGGATCTGCAGTATAGATACCGTCTACATCAGTCCAGAACTCGACTTTTTTTGATCCCAGACAAGCACCGATAATCGCTGCAGAAAAATCAGAACCATTACGCCCCAGCAAGCCCATACGGGTACTCTGCCCTGTACCACCTGTCCATGAACAGACAAAACCAGGAAACAGAAGAATACGAGTCTGTGACTTATACTCTCCATCGCGGAAGGGAAGCAGCTGTTCGGCTGTCCGAGCATAATCAGGGTCACCCTCTTTTTGGTTGCCAGTAGTATAGATATATTTTCGAGAATCAAGCAGGATAATGCTTTGTTTTTTTGCAAGGAGAACAGCTTCCATAATCGGGGAACTCAAAAGCTCGCCCATTCCCATGATACGACAATGAACGGTATCAGGGCATTCTCCAAATGCAGCCGTACCCGTAAGTAAGTGTTCACATTCTGTAAAAATTGGTTCCAGTTTTTTCATTACTGGAGCAGCTTCAAAACCTGGAAGTTTTGATTGAATTTCAGAACAAATAGCGCTATGCGTTGTACGCAGTCCGTCAACAAATTCGGTAGCAGGTTTTCCTGTCATACAAGCATCGATTGCCGCCTGCAAACTATTTGAGACACCGGCTACAGCCGATACAACAACACTTACACGCTCTTGTGCAGCGCGTCCGACAATGATGTCGGCAGAATCCAGAATACGTCTGGCACTTCCCATTGAAGTGCCACCAAACTTAAGAGTTAGCATGGATACCATCTTACTAAAAAGAGGAGTTTATATCAATCAGCATACAGAAAAATGAATATTTATGCAGAAAAAAAACAGGCTTCCAATCGGAAGCCTGTTTGAAATGAACGATGTTATAAGGATGTTAGAATAATATCCAAGGTCGGGTTACCGCTTCGGCATCAAGCTTTGCCCGTACTAGTGCAAGTTTTTGGGCAGCAGCAACAAGCTTCATTCCTTGTTCAGTCCACTTAGCCCACTTACCGTCAGTGCAAGGCAGGCTCCAGAATTTATTTGCAATGTCATTTGCTCGGCTGTGAAGTTGGCCTACATCTTGCGCATATTTCAGAACCTCTTGTTGAGATAAGGTTTTATCGCCTGCTACTTCATTATAAAGACTATTTGCTGCTCCATACAGCTCTGTTATATCCGCAGTATAGGTTTCGCTTACACTTTCCCATGTGTAATTTACTGTAGACAAATCAGTATAGTTTTTAGCATACCGATTGGCAAAACTTTCTGCACCTTCCCAGACGTAGCTGCTGCCGTTCCATTTGAAAATGGTACGAGAGTAAGCATTGAGTGTTGCACTTGTATCTTCAAAAGGACAAATAACCATTATCTGTGTGATAGTACCGTCAGATCCTTTGTCAACAGCTTGGATATATTGAGAGCTGTCAATGGATATTGACCCATTGTTTTTCTTTCGTGTAAAGCTAACGCCAAGATTATTTTTTTCTACAAATGAAGTAATGTTTGCAGTGCAGTAGTAGACGTCTGCATTAGCAGAGCCTTTAACTAATCCATCACCACGGCAAGTGAGACTGTAAGACCCATCTGTTTTTTGCTCGACAAAGGCAAAAAAAGCCTTGCTGTCTACGTCGCTGAGACTCCACCGTACTTTTACATCTCCTGAGTTATAGGTGGTTGTGTTTAAAAGTGCACGACGGATACCTGCTGTAGTTGTTGCATAGACTGAGTTGACGCTTGTTGACTTGATAGTATTACTTGCAAAAGAGCATTTGTTGTTGGAATCACGTGTGTAGGTCAACTGTGTATATGACTGTTCGTCACCACCGCTGTAGGTGTAGAGCTGGACATGGTCAGGATCATAAGAGTTGCGAATTGTGGTTTCAGCAGCAGTGTTTACTCTTCCAATGTCAGCTCCTTCAAAAGCATCTTTATGTTGAGCGTTTTTAATAGTTGTTGACTGCCATTTGTAGCGGAATTTTGCAACTTTTGCCGCATCTCTATCGAGAATCAGATATTCATCAATGATGTATGCGTAACCATCTTTCCCGATACCTTTTGTATCACGGTTAAAAAGTACTACTTTATTGTTGATGCCAGCATATTCGCTCAAGATAGCACTCATGGCACTATCATTTTTAAAACGAGTAATACCGCTTTCTACCTCAGAAGTACTTACGGCACGACTTTCACTAGAAGCAAAATCATTAGAAATAACACGGTAATTGCCACCTTCAAAGGTAACATCAGAACCAACTACGTAAGCAGCAGCGCGTGCTGATGTCGAATCAGAATCAAAGTTGTCTGAAAAGACATTGGAACAAGATAACAAACCGAGACTTACAATGCCCAATACCATTGTAGTCATAAAAGATTGTAATTTCATATACGACCTGCAAAAAACATTTTCATTATTTTAAGATAATAACATAAAGAAAGTTTTAAGTCAATTTCTAATTAATTGATGCCAATGGATTTTATCCATCTCTTTTACTATGCATCGGCTTGTTTGTAACTTTTCTTTAGATAATCTTTAGTTTACATCTCCCACTCTATCATGTTTTTCAAAACATAACAAGCCACTGACAGCAACATGTCATCTCCTGAATAAACACCTTGTATTCTCATGTGTAAACAAGGTGTTTATTCACTAGTAAAGAGGTTGTTTACTAGGGATTTAAAGTCCTTCTTTATAGTATCAAGTCAAAGTTGACGTAAGAGCATAAAAAAAGCTCACCGGATGTACCAACTTGTGGCGAGCTATTCTACGGTGTGACGATATCCAGCAGTAATGCCAAATACAGATCGTCTACCTATTTTCGCATCATCTGAATCTCGTAAAGTTGTAAAATCATTTAAATCATGCAATCCAAGCAAAACAGCAGATTTATCGCTCACATTAAGAGCTACATCAAATCCAAGAATCATACCTATATGTCCTATTCCTGACTTTTCGAATGTTTTTGTACTTGAAATAGAATAACCTGTAGAAGGAACTGATAAATTCGTCTTCGTTTTTTGATTGTAAGGTATTGAGAGATACAGTCCACCTCGTGGAATCAGTTCAACAAATTTGTGCCTTCTAAACGTATAAGTAACCATAAAAGGCAATTCAAATGAATTATATACAACAGAAACGTCACCCTTAACAGGTACACCACTCACTTTTGTATTTATATCCATTTTGTAGCCATTATTAAATATAAATCCAGGCTCAATTTGGAAACCTAATCCAGGAACAGAATCAATCGGCCAGTAAAAAAAGGCACTGATACCACCGCCTGCAACAGAACTTCCATTTTTTATAGAAACATCACTATAACCTATTTGCACAAGAGCCTTCCGTATAGACTCTTTTGCCTCATCATCAAAATCTGACGCGGTACCATTTACAGAGCCCCGTATGCCCCACATCATCTCTGCATTCACTGAGAACAGACAGACAACTGTACACAGCAACCCTAAAATACTTTTTTTCATACGCAACACCACCTAGTAATACTCTGTTTTATTATACATAAAGCAATAATAACAGTTTGTTATACTGTTATTTTTACAGTGTATTTAACAGTATGTCAATAATTTTTATACATTGTACAGTTAATAACTCTGTTTCATAATAACAGAGATACTTCATAGTTAGTAATATGTCATTACAGGAAACCTTTATTGCAAATCTCAAATATTATCGAAAACAAAATAAAATGACACAAAACGAGCTAACTCTTGAAATTGATATGGGATTAAACTATATCAATGGAGTTGAACAGGGAGCCTTTTTTCCTAAACCTGAAGTAATTGAACGAATTGCGCAGGCACTGCATATTTCTCCCATACAGTTATTCGATGAATCTCAAAATCCCCATCAAGCAATCATAAAATATTCCGACGACATCGCAAATAAAGTCTCTGATATTCTTTATTCCCGTATCAAGAAGGAATTAAAAAATGATATAAAAGAGGCTCTAAAAGATTTACTCTAATGCAGAGTCAAAACTATTCCCCTTTGGTTTCATTTCCATTATTATGGTAGCATGAAAAGATTTTTTACCGTATGCAGCCTATTCTGTATACTTTTCGCTGCCGGCTGCTCAAAGCAACAGACAGCCCCACAAACAAAAGACACCCCTCGACTTACCATCACAGCAACTTTTTATCCTTTATATATCATGTTACTCAACTGCACGGAGAACATACCAGGCATCCAGCTATCCATGCTGGCACCAAAGGACACCGGCTGCCTGCATGACTATCAGTTAACAACAAAAGACATGCAGACAATAAGCAACTGTGACATACTTGTTGCCAACGGAGCCGGAATGGAAGACTTTCTGGAAAAGGCACTTGCACAAAAAAAAGACGCCATGATAGTCGCAGCTGACGGCTACCCGCTCATCGACGACAACGCACACGTATGGGTTTCCGTTGCAGGTGCCATCTACGAAGTAGAACGCATTACCGAGGGACTTGCCCGACTCGATCCAGACTATGCTGCTGACTACCGTAAAAACGGACAAGCATACATACAAAAACTAACACAGCTGTCACAGACCATGCACACGGCACTTGACCCACTGGCACAAGGCAACATCATTACATTCCATGAAGCATTTCCGTATTTTGCTCAGGAGTTTAACCTCAAAACCGTTGCCGTCATTGAACGTGAACCAGGTACCATTCCCAGCGCAAAAGAAATGGCCGAGATTATCGGCATTATAAAAACACAACTCAAAGCACATGCTCAGATTGCCCTGTTTGCAGAAGAACAGTACTCGTCAGAATCAGCACGTGTCATTGCTGCCGAGACAGGACTTTCCGTCTATGAACTTGATCCTGGTGTTACAGGAGATATACATAAAGACGCCTACATTGCAGCCATGGAATCAAATACCAAAGTATTACAGGAAGCACTCACCACTGGAGGAACACACTAGTGGCCTGTCAGATATGTAAAGAAAACGTCTGTCTCACACGCATCGAGCATCTCGGTGTCCGTGCAGGCAATCTTCCTATACTGGAAGACGTCAACCTGCATCTACACTGTGGCGAGCTTACCGCAATTGTCGGACGCAACGGAGCTGGCAAAACAACCTTTTTAAAGGCACTTCTTAATGAAATTCCTCATACAGGCACAATCATTTTTGAAGGCGAAAACGGCAAAAAACCAACGACACATCCTCGCTTTGGATATGTTCCTCAAAAACTGTTTGTAGAACCGGGGAGTCCTGTTACCGTTGAAGATGTGATACGAGCCTGCTTAAGTAAATACCCCGTATGGCTACCGCCCCGCAAAAAGGACAGGGAGCTAGTACAAAACGTTTTATCGCAGACTCACACAGAAAAGCTCATCAACCGCCGCATCGGTGATTTATCTGGGGGAGAATTGCAACGAGTCATGCTTGCCCTGGCTATTCATCCTGTTCCTGACATTTTGTTGTTGGACGAGCCTGTTTCTGGTGTAGACAGGAGCGGTCTCAAACTTTTTTACGAGCTCGTCTCAAAACTACGTCATGAATATGACATTACCATCTTACTCATAAGCCATGACTTAGATATCATAGCACGCCATGCTGACCGAGTTGTACTTATCAATCATGGTGTTGCCGCAAATGGTACCGTTGAAGAAGTGTATAACTCAGCACCTTTTATCGAAACCTTTGGGCATATCGTCTTTAACAAAACGGAGCATTTTTAATGCAATACCTTTTTACCTGGCTTGAACCTACTTTTATGAAAAACGCACTTTTGGCAATCATTTTTGCCGGTCCATTATTTGGTATATTGGGCAGTGTCGTTGTTGCCAATCGTATGGCATTTTTTAGTGATGCCATTGGCCACTCCGTACTTACAGGCGTTGCCTTGGGTGTCATATTAGGTATTCACGATCCCACCATTGCCATGGTAGGTTTTAGCATGTTACTTGGCTTTTCAATCATCACCGTAAAACTTAAGGGCAAAACCAGTACCGACACAATCATCGGTGTTTTTTCATCAACAGCAATTGCCTTAGGTATTGTCCTCCTGAGTGCCGGTGGCAACTTTAGTAAATATCAACGCTATCTGGTAGGCGACATCTTAAGCATTACACCTTCAGAGATAGGAATGCTTATAGCATGTACGATTTTGCTGATCTTACTCTGGGTCATCTTTTATAATAAGATGCTACTTGTTAACCTGCATGCAACTTTTGCAAAAAGTCGCGGAGTTCCTACCTTTTGGATAGAACAACTCTTTGCACTCGTAACAGCAGCTATCGTTACTGTTTCCATCAGGTGGACAGGATTATTGGTAATTAACTCCCTGCTGGTACTTCCAGCTGCGGCAAGCCGTCTTATCAGTAAAAACTCACGTCAATACCTCTTATTTTCTATCATCATTTCGTTTATTTCTGGTATAATCGGGCTTATACTTTCCTACTATATTGGTTCCGCATCGGGAGCCACCATCGTTTTAATTAATGCACTCCTGTTTTTACTATGCCTCATTTCGGCTATTGTGAAGCATAGATGATTCAGATACAATGAACGGCATGTTCAAAATCAAACGAGCGTATCGTATTCTTTGTTCTATTGCGTTGTGCATGGCACCTGTTTATGCCATCACCTTGTACGATACTACAGAAACTACAAATATAAGCGGTCAATTACCAGAAGAAGTTCATATATCAACTCTTACACAGGCATTTTGTACTGGGTATAGTTTTTGCTTACATAATGGAAGAATTTGGGTAAAAACTGACGACAGTACCCAGTGGGAACTTTTTTTATCAACAGGACTTCCGTTTTATAAGGGATCAAAACATTTTGCAAAAGATAAGTGGTTTGACCCACCGCAAGCAATCTGTGAAATTGCCTGTGACGACGATACCCTGATGGCATTTGATACAAACGGTGCAATGTATCGTTGTTACATCAAAGATACTACCCCCGAAAAACCCTTTGTCTGGACAAACGGATTTGGCTGGCCCGCAAAAGACACCTTTTATCAATTGCCCAGTGTCGCAAATAAACGTGCATGGGCAATGGGAGTCAGACGACAAAGTGTACTCTACCATGAAGACATTTTTGGCAATCAACACCACTATGGTACCATGGGGCTGGAGACGTTATATTTTCTTTGCGAAAACGGTCAGGAAATACGTTTTACCGATTCTGGTCTGCCAACCGATTTAAGCCGCAGTATTTTAGGACCAGAGCGTGGCAGCTTTATTGCCCGCAATATGAGTGTCAGTGCAGATACCATTTTTCTCATCAATGATGCTGGCGAGATGTACACCCGGCTTATAGACTTTGACACCATGGGTGCCGATCCTATGTGGTTTAAATACACCTACAAAGCATATAAGCAAAATCTGTCCGGCAAAGACTATCTCTCAAATTACACAGAATGGGGACTTCCTAATGAAGACTGGCACAGGCAGCCTTCTATACCGTTAGAAGGCAAAGCCCGCTTAAGCCGCTTTATCTGTATATTTCAAAACGGACAAGGCAACTATGCCAGAGAGTTACGGGTAGCAGGTACAGATTCTGAAGGTACTATCGGCTATTACCATAAATCACTACGCGGACAAACATGGTCTTTTACTCCTGCACGCCTTTCTATCCAGGAACAAGACTTTATTCCAGGCAAAGACGCACAGCCAAAGCTATTACATGGCAAGCCACATGAGTATTCCTATACTGGTCATGTCTTAAAAAACGGACAGCCAGTTGCAGGTATCACCTGTTCCATTCCTGACTTTACGCTTACCACTGAAGGCAGCTGCACGCTCCATTTTGACACCAGTGACGCTCATACCGAGATACCTCTCTACCTGCTGGAAGTGTGGACATACATAACCCGCAACAAGCCTGGTCTTGATGGTACGCCAAACAATTTTTTTGCAACCCCTGTGTTTGAAGAAAAACAACTGGATACTACAAACAAAGAGTTATCTCATATATTGCACACCCTGTTTGGTAACAAAAACAAGGAAATATACAGCCTTGTTGCAGAAGCAACTGATCAGTATGTCGAAATTACCAGTACCAAAGAAAACGATATATACACCTTGTTTTTAACCAAGTATAACACTGCACTGACGCCACAGTTTTTTAAAATCACCTCTATTTATACGCAACCGCTGATACAGTACTATAGTGATGACTCATTAGTATTGTCTCCAGAACGGACATATACCATTGATGACACATCTGAAATTCATCAAAAGATACAGGCAAATATCAAATACATAGAAAGCCTGCATAACGAAATGGAAGTCTATAAAAAATACTACCACGGCGCATTCCTATTCCACTGGGGATTTAAGACCGTTGACGTATTGACAACCATCACTTTGATAAACAAGATTGTAGACTTTCCTAAAATAAAGACACTGACTCATTTTGGAGGAACCATAATCCAAAAGAATGCAGAAAAGTATAAATACTTACTCGCATTCCAAGCAATGTCATATCCCTACATTGTGGAGTTAGTACAAAAGCGTCTTGATTTTTATCAGGAATTACTTGAAACCATTGTACGTACTCAAGAGCCAAGCAAGCTCAATGCTGCGCTTCAAGCAGACTATACTGCATACATGAAGGCAGCTGGCATACGGACTACCTATAAAGGATACTCTGCAAATACAAAATCAAAGGCAACCCTTTCGCAAGTGACGGTATTTCCGCTTACCCCCTTATGGGAGCTTTCCATTGATAACGATACAAGTGGTACAATCATTCGTATCGAGTTACCAAACATCCTTACTGATCTTATAGAAAAGCAAACAGAGTCATTTACAAGCGACATAGTATTTATCACATTTGCAGGAACGCCTAAAAAAGAAAAGCAAAGCCCTAGCGTTAAAAAACTTACATCCAAACCTGGTATTTTTGAAAAGGACGGTAACACGATCCGTATCTGGGTTATGGAAGGTGCACGTAAAGGTGCACACAAAAAACTTGTTTTTGAATCAGCACCTATATAAGTGGTGGCAGATATACCAAAAAAAGAGGACTTAAAGGACTAAAGACATGTACCCTACCAGCCTTTCGAGTTCGATTGACAGAAAGTTCCAGTATCTCCGCTTCCACACCTTTTCCTGCAAGATTTGATGCAAGCGTAAGCGTCTCCAATGTGAGTGCTGAAATAATAATGCGGCTACGTGGATTTTTTTTACGGACTGCACTGACTATGGCAGAAAGATTAGCACCAGAGTCATTATGTGAGCCGCCAATAAATACGGCATCAGGAGCGGGCAACGTTGCAAAGGCTTGAGGAGCCGAATTTTGAATAATCTCGATATTTGACGCAGCAGCTTTTGCCCTATTTTTTTGTATTAATGCACAAGCAGCGGCATTTTGTTCTATTGCAAATACCGAGCAGTGACACGAAAGAGCTGCTTCGACACTTATAGAACCAGTTCCTGATCCTACATCATAAAAGACTTCACCATCACACAACGCAAGTTTTGCCATAATAACAGCGCGTTCTTCCTGACGGGTCAAGGGAATATTTCTTTCGCCAGCTGCAGCGCGCACAAAAAAATCATCAGGAAATCCACACGTCTGCTGCAGCTTGCTAGTACCAAACTGCCCGTCTGGTAAATTGCGCTCGACAAGTAATACTGACAATATTGAAAAATCAATAGTGTGAGCCTTTAAGCGCATCGAAAAATCTATCGCCCGAGCGGTAGTAATTTTTTCATTTTCATAAGACAAATTTTCAGCAACGGTTACCATCGCGTTACCAGCACCGTGCTCTACCAAAAACTGAATAATCGACTGTGGGGTTAACTCTGCTCCAGTAAAAAACAATGTCTCACGGCTCCGTCCGATTTCGGCACCAAGTGTTTGCATGCTGGGAGTATCACAGACAATACGCCAGTCATTCCATGAACGGCGCAACTTTGAAGCCAGATACTGCGGTGTGGTAATACCAGGGATAACCGTTACCTGATATCCATTTTGTTCAAGCAAGGGAACAATATTTGATGCATCACTATAAAAACCAGTATCACCACTAAATACCGCACAAGGAACAGCTGTTCCACAAACATTTTCTTGCTGTTTTTCTTGCCCTTGGGCAATCACATGAGCTTGCTCATGCTCATACCACTGATCAAAAAGAGCTGGCAACTGCGTATAATCATCACAGGACACTTTTTTAGCACTAATAGAAGACGGGAGATGTGACAGCAAACGTTGTTCACCGGCAATAACAGGGGCTTTTTCCAACGTATGTAAAGTTTTAATAGTAAGCATATCAGGATTGCCCATTCCGATTCCAGCGAGGATACAGTGTTTTGATTTTTGATTATACATTTGTTGCTACTGTATCACAGACTGCTCGCCCATGTCCATAAAAGCAAAACTGTGTTACACTATATCTTGCTATGCCACAGCCAGTAAAAAAACTACATATCAAACAACTTACTGATACCATATTTTATATTCCTGACAGTTCAAACATAGGAATCATTACAGAAAAAGATGTACAGACAACTCATATCTGGTTAGTAGACAGCGGTCTTAGACCAGAAAATGGTACGTTAATCACTCAGGCACTCAAAGAGTATTTTGGAACATATACATTGGAAGCCATACTCTGTACTCATGGGCACAGCGACCATGTCAGTGGCAACGCATATCTAAAACAGACAACAGGTTGCAAAATCTGGATTACCGCAGAAGAAGAGGCAACGCTCGCCTTTCCAGAATTTGAACAGTTTCTTATTTGCGGTGGCACCCCTTTTCCGCAAATAAAAAATCCATATTTTTCAGCACCACCAACACATCCGGATCGACTGCTTACAGCCACAGAGACCATTACATTGCCACAAGGTACCACGATACAATGTATTCCTATGCCTGGACACCACTTTGACATGATTGCGATGTTAGTCTCTGCCCCAGATCATAAAAAGGTCTTTTTTGCCGGTGACGCCCTATTTGGCAAAGAGCACATGAGCAAATACTGGATACCATTTATGCTGGACATAGGTAAAGAAAAACAATCTCTTAAACGGATTGCTACAATCAAAGCAGACTATTACCTTCCCAGTCATGGCATAGTAACTACTGCAGTCGAAAGTCTTGTGGAGCTAAATCTGTTTGCCATTCATACTATAGAACAAAGCATTATCGATCTTCTTGATACTCCTCATACTACGGAACAAGTCCTCACGCTTATTGCCAATCAATACAACATCAATTTAAAGCTGACGCAATATGTATTGATAGGAACAACACTCCGCTCCTATCTCGTATATCTGTATAAATGCGGTCGGATATACTTTGAGATTATCGATAATGTATTTTACTGGAAACGATATTAGCATACCGTAACAATTTTTACCTTGCTGTCAACAAAATATTACTATATAGTTTATTAAAGGTAGATTATTCTTTAAAGGAGAACGATATGGCTTACAAAGTAACAGACAAATGTGTAAATTGCGGAACATGCGAACCAGACTGCCCAGTTGGAGCAATCAGTGATGCAGGTAATGCACGCCAGATTGATGCTGACAAATGCATCAGCTGCGGTACATGTGCATCAGAATGCCCAGCAGAAGCTATCGTTGAAGCATAAATTATAGCTATATGGCTATTGCTTAGAAAAAAGACTTTTGCATCTTGCAAAAGTCTTTTTTTATTTGTACTGTTTTACATATATCTATGACAAAACTACAACAAATTATCAATGGCTATAAAAACTTACTCTATTTTATTTTTAAAATACTCATGCTTCTTGCACTCTGCCTCGTAATTGGCAGTATCATCGTCTTACCACTCTGGTACTTTGCGACAAAAGCTCCCTCAGTATATACCACCGTTGTTTTTATTCTTATAACACTTTTTTGTGGATATCGCTTGTATCGTATCTGTAAAAAAACACCAAAAGCAGTTTTATTACGCCGTATCTTCCAAATACTTATACTTATTGCAACACTAACAGCTTGTGTTGCCTGTGTTTTTGCAGGACACCGGATACTGTGTATTCCTGTCCTGTTAGTATCATTTTTACTTTTTGGTCTGTGTACCTTTGCCTATCGTGAACATTAAGAAGTCGTTATGGTACCTTCTCTATTTGCTACTCCCCCTTGTTACAGCGTATACGCAGACAAACATATCTGTAGCAAATGCGCCACGTATAAAAGACTTTCACTCAAAAGATAAAGAAGCCGCTCAGATCTACAAACAATACTGTGCAGATGTAGAACAAAGCTACAAAGACGCCGCAAAACACACGCCACCATTTGTAACATTTTACAGCTACAAAGCAACTGAAAAAGATACGATTTTTACCATTGCAGCCTCCTGTTCTATTCCGTACGACACAATAGCAACCCTTAATTCTATTCCAAGCAGCACCACACCACTAGCCAATAAAGTACTTTTACTGCCAACTGCGGCCGGTATATTTGTGACCAAAACACCCAATAACTCTTTAGAGATATTAATTCAAAAAAATTATCTTAAAGTATTGGAAGATAAGAATAAACTATGGTATACTATAAATGGTAAAGTTTTTTATTTTCTCGAAAACGAACGTTTTGATGCCACCGAGCGTGCTTTTTTTCTTGATACGTCATTACGAATGCCACTCGACAACTATTGGCTTTCTTCTTCGTATGGGATGAGAATCAGTCCGATTTCTGGAAAATGGAAAATGCATAAGGGTATTGATATGGCCGCCCCAGAAGGAACAAGTGTATATGCCTGCAAAAGTGGTACTGCACTTGAATGTGGATACAACGATCCTATCTTTGGCAACTATATCATTTTAAAACATGACAACGCCATGACCAGTGTTTATGCACATTTATCAAAAATTCTACTCCAGCAGGGCGATTATGTTTCTACAGGACGAGAAATTGGCAAAGTAGGAATGACAGGGGCTGCAACAGGTCCTCATCTGCATTTTGAAATCCGTATAAATAACGTCTCGACCAACCCGCAATCTTTACTCAAGAGTAGGTAGTTACTGGCGTATGAACAAACGATTTTTGTTTCTGACCACAGGGGCATTACTTTTTGCATCCTTGGATACAGCCCTTTTGACAGGAGAATCATTTCGCGTACATAAGACAGCAGTCTTCACTGTCTCTGAGACCGGACCGTCACAATCACAGCGAGTCGGTATTTCAGATGCTGTTGCTATCCATTTGCCACAAGACTTAACCTTCGTACAGGGAATCGAGATAGAAATAAAAATTCCTCAGATCGTTGCCAGCTGGCAAGATTCTGTAGCCTGGACTTTTTTTGACAGTATCTCACCAGCCCCGAGCGAATCTACGATTGACTACAGCGGTTCATCACTGGTACTAGGGACACTCCCCTCAAAGCTCTCCTGGTCACTGGACGTGCCTTTTTCAGATAAAAACACTATAAAAGATACTCCGTATGCCACAAAGATGAATAAAATACCAAGTACGGCAGATCGCTCATTTTTAATACGTTTTCAGCAGGCAATGAAAGGGGTTCCTGATGACTTTAGCAATGCAGAGTTAGAAATAACTGTTAAGCCAATTCTCCGCGACTTGGGACGACTGATTATCCATGCAACAAGTGCCCGCCAGCAAGTAACAGGTTATACCGTCTTTATCGATAACACCGCCTATGATGTTACAGACAAAGGACTCCTGCTGCCAACGGGAGTACATACGCTATCCCTTGTCTCGGACTCATATCGTAGTGAAATACGTACTATCCGTATCGAACAAGCAAAAACCAACATCATCGACATAGAACTGCGTGACATTGCACCTACCGCAAAAATAGTTGCACCAGCAAATATCCAAGTATTTTTTGATGGTTCCAGAGTCGAAAACACCGCAAATCCATTTACGATTACCGAAGGAGAACATATCGTACGATTTGTCCTCGGCAATTATGAACTGACAAAGACAATTACGGCAGTAATGGGAAGATCGTATACCATTTCATTTGAAATTGACGCAACTGTTACTGAATCTGAATAAAAACAGTAAAGTTTTTTACAACAGGGGACGATACTTTAAACGTCGGGAACATTTTCCCCTCCCACCCATGTTCCCGACTGCCTGATGGGCATTGGCCGGCAACAGCCGGCCATTTTTTTTACTCCCTGTTGTAGTAGCCATTTCGTACACGTTGACACAAAATCACTATTTTTTTATGCTTAGTGATATGACTAAGATAAAGGGTACTACTATTGCACTCGCTCTCATTTTATTTATTGGTGCAATAGTTATGGGAGCCTCTCTCGGTGCCGGAATCGCCGCCACCATCAATATAAAAAATAATGAAGAATTTACTGAATTTTCTACTGCGCTTCCTACAAAATTATTAGATATAAATGGTGAGCTTATCACCGAATTTGCTTCAGACGAAAAACGTGAAATCATTTCGCTCGGACAACTTCCACAGCACATGATTGATGCACTTATCACCCGTGAAGACCGTATCTTTTACAAGCACCACGGTTTTAGCGTAAAAGCACTGGTACGTGCCGTCGTCGGAAAATTGCTGCACATGTCACTTGGTGGCGGATCCACACTGACACAGCAAATTGCCGGTACCATATACTGTGATCGCTCTGACTACTCCATAAAGCGAAAGCTCAAGGAATTGTGGTGGGCTATTCAGATGGAGCGCCGATACTCTAAAAACGAGATTCTGGAGCTCTACCTCAACAAGATATATTTTGGTGGCGGTACCTATGGTGTCAATGCAGCATCAAAATACTACTTTGGACATAGCGCCGAAGAAATAACTCCAGCAGAAGCGGCAATTCTTGTTATCCAATTGTCAAACCCTGCATTTTATAATCCTTTTGACCATCCAAACCGGGCACGCGAAAGACAGCAAACAGTCCTTATGTCCATGGTTAACGAGGGATACCTGACACAAGAACAGGCCGAAGATTCTTTTGACGCATACTGGCGTAACTTTGACTACTCCCGTACCAGTGCTTCCGCCTATTTTATGCGTGACGACAAAGCTCCTTGGTTTAGTGAATATGTCAGACGAGAATTTAGTGCCATGCTCTATGGATCAGACGATCTCTATACCGGTGGCTTTACCGTAAATACGACATTAAATCTGTCTCATCAGTATGCCGCGCAGCAAATCATGGATAAATACATTGCAAATGCAAACAATATTTATCGTGAAGACACCGCCAGACGTGAAAAATCAGATATAAAAACGTACGTGCCGATGTCAGAGTTGCTGGCATTGGTATTTAACCTGCCAGGTCTCAAGGTATCAGAACAACGTAATGCATATCAGGCAAACAAAGACTATATCGAAGTCATCAATCCTATCCTTGACATATCATCAATGCTTTTTGGATTGGACAACCTTAAATTAGGCATAGTCAACAGGGCTAATGCCGTATCAAAACAGTCAAAAGAAAAGACCACTATTGAAGGAACCATGATTTCCTTGGAAAACAATACCGGCTACATCACCGCAATGGTAGGTGGCAGCAAGTTTGACCAGGACAATCAGCTTATCCGTGCTATACAAGCAAAGGTACAGCCCGGTTCTTCATTTAAGCCGTTATATTACTCAGCAGCAATAGACTCCCGTAACTTCACCGCCGCATCGGTAATATCGGATACTCCAATCGTATTCCACACCGCAGACGGTAAGCCATATATTCCACAAAACTTCCGTGGTGAGTGGATGGGCAATGTTCAGCTCTGGTATGCGCTCGCCCACTCAATGAACGTGCCATCATTAAAGATTCTTGATAGCATTGGATTTGATGCGGCAATCAACAGGGCGGTCAAATTGCTTGGTATTTCCCAAGAAGAATTACCATCACGTGCTTTTGTTCCTGGATATCCAATAGGATTGGGCGTCTGTTCCGTTCGTCCTGTCGAAATTGCCCGAGCCTATGCAGTATTTGCAAACAGTGGTAAAGAAGTAACCCCAATGGCAATACGTACCGTCGAAGATCGCAATGGCAACATAGCATTTAATCCAGAACGTACTATACGTGAAAAGCAGCAGGCAAAAGGTTCTGATATACAGGTCATTTCACCGCAGACAGCTTTTGTCATGACTAAATTGCTTGAAAACACCGTTAAATCTGGTACTCTTGCATATGGTGCAAGTAGAGCTTCAATTAACTGGCGGTTACAGGGCTCTAAATTTACCTACACCGACGAAAATGGACACTCATTTACTATGCCAGCCGCAGGTAAAACAGGTACCACACAAAACTGGGCAGATGCATGGGCAGTTGGTTACTCTCCTTATTACACCGCAGCATTTTGGTTTGGATTTGATAAGCCAGGTCAGTCATTAGGCACACGTCTTACTGGTTCTACCCTTTCTGGTGTTGCATGGGGTGATTACTTCCAGGCAATTCATCAGGGACTTCCGATGAAGAATTTCCCTAAACCAGTATCAGGAGTTACGTCGGTCACTGTTTGCTCTGATAGTGGTCAATTACTTACTCCAGAATGTGAAGACCATCAAGTCACTTTATGGTTCTTAGACGGTACACAACCAACAACTACGTGTACCTACCACTCAAATTCAAGTATGCGTAATATTGCGATCGGTCGTTTGCAAAAGGCTATGTATCAATCAGGTGCAACTACCCTGCAGCCTACTACAGACACAAAACCGCTTACTATTGACTGGAACGCCATTAGACAAGCAGGCATTGAAGAAGAAGAAAACGATGAAGAAGATGATGATACGTATAGTAGACCAACGTATTCTCGATCTTCACGCCGTGCCTATATTTTTGATGATATCGATGAAGATACAGTAGAAAATACCGTACCTCCAGATTATAATTACTTATTGGATTAGTACGTGGAGAAAAGTTTGCTGATTAATATTAGCGACATAAAGATTGCAAAAAGAGTCCGCAAAGATTTAGGAGATTTAGAGTCACTAAAAGACAGTCTTCGGCGGTATGGACTTTTAAATCCCATCACCTTAAACAATAAGCATGAGCTTATTGCAGGTGAACGTCGACTTCAGGCCGCTAAGCAACTTGGGTGGACCAAGATCAATGCAATCATCATTGATGATATCGATCCACTTACTCAATTAGAAATGGAAATCGAAGAAAACAATCAACGAAAGCCCTTTTCCGATGCAGAACTACTTGCTGGGTATAAGCGGCTCTTTCGATTGCAAAATCCTACGTTTTTTTGGCGTATTGTCAATGCACTCCAGCGTTTATTTACACGGATATGGCATTCCTTTATATCACTATTCAAAAAATAAAAGGCATATAAAAAAGGCTGCCCCTTGTTGAAAATCTTCAACTTTAAGGACAGCTTTTTTTATATACAGGTTATTACAACCTGCAAAAAAGACGACAAGCGTTGTTTTGTTTACTTTAGTACAACACGGACAAACTTCTTTTTACCAGCCTGCAATACAAACTCGCCATCATCATCAGCATCGTTAGTGGTAAAGGTTGCCTTTACATCAGAAACATTTTTGCCATTGACTGAAGCTCCACCCTGCTGGATAAGACGGCGTACATCACTCTTTGTTGCACCACCAATCTTTGCCGTAAAGAAAAAGTCGATAGCACCAATACCTGCATCAAGTGTAGCCTTTTCAAACTCAACAGTAGGCATCTGAGTCTTATCACCCTGACCGCTGAATGCTGCACGAGCACCAGCCAAAGCTTTATCAGCCTCTTCTTTACCATGGATAATTGCAGTAACTTCGTATGCAAGACGCTCTTTAGCTTCATTAATATTGCCGCTGACAATCTTGTCTACCTCTTCGATAGGAAGGAATGTAAACAATAAGAAGAACTTACGTACATCAGGATCAGCAACATTGCGCCAATACTGAAAGAAGTCATAAATACTGGTAAGAGAAGGATCAAGGAAGATAGCACCTTTTTCAGTCTTACCCATTTTTTTACCATCACTACGTGTTACCAATGGGAATGTCAAACCATAACACTCGTGCTGAGCATTTAGTTCTGTAGTACCACCAAGCTTACGACGAATAAGATCAACACCAGCCGTAATATTACCCCACTGATCATCGCCACCAATCTGGAGTACACAATTATGACGCTGATGCAAATTCAAGTAATCATATGCCTGTAACAACTGATAGTTAAACTCGATAAATGACAAACCTCGCTCAAGACGCTGTTTATATGCTTCAAAAGTAAGCATTTTGTTAACGCTAAAACAAGAACCAATGTCACGCAAAAAATCAATGTAATTAAGATCTGCAAGCCAATCCTTATTATTAACCGCAAAAGCTGTCTTGCCATCAAAACCGATAAAGCGATCAAGCTGTTTATGAATACGCTCGACATTTTGGTCAATTTGTTCATACGTAATCATTTTTCGCATTTCTGTTTTGCCGCTCGGATCGCCAATACGTGCAGTACCACCACCAATCAGAGCAACACCAATATTGCCAGCTTCGCGCAGATGTCTTAAAGCAAAGAAAGGAACCATATGGCCAATATGAAGGCTGGGACCAGTTGGATCACATCCAATATAAAAGGCAATGGGGCCCGCATCAAGGCGAGCTGAAAGACCGTCTACATCAGTACACTGCTGATAAAATCCCCGTTCTTTCAGAGTTTTAAGCGCTGCATTCATTTTACAATACACCTCAATTCTGTTTACAAATATGGATAGTATTGTATCCTTATATACAGTAAAACACAAGTATCAAACTGAGCTGCCTGCTAAAATCTGCGTTGCTATTTTTTATATTTGACCAGTGTATTATAGATTTCTTGTGGTTGCAGTGGCTTTGATACATGTGCATTCATACCAGCTGCAAGACAGGATGATACATCAGATAAAAAGACATTTGCTGTCAAAGCTATGATAGGAATAGTCTTACAGTCAGCAGTTCCACAAGAGCGGATTTTCTTTGTTGCTTCGTATCCATCAAGCAAAGGCATCTGTATATCCATAAGAATAGCATCATAAGTACCCGGTTTATGTGAAAGAAACTTTTCACACCCAATCAAACCATTTTCTGCAGTATCAACTGTTGCCCCATACTGCTCAAGCAAATTTTTCGCTATAAACGTATTAAGCTCATTATCTTCAACCACGAGGATAGACATACCCTTAAGATTATAGGTACGAGCAACAGTGCGAGATTGCTTTCGATTATCTTTTTGATACACAATTGAATCATAGAGGGTTGAAGCAAAAAGCGGCTTACTGAGATATGAAGTGATTCCCATTATTTCCGCTTCCTTTCGGTTTTCTAAAGAGTTGCCACCAACAAACAGCGTAACAGGCGTTTCTTTAGGAAGCTTTGTACGTAACTGTGTTACCAGTTTTTTTAGGTCATATCCATCTAAAACGTCATCGACCAGACAATAGGTATAGGGGTCACCAAGCTCATTTTGTTCACCACAGCGGGCAAGAGCCTCCTCTACACTAATGCAAATATCATTACGCACTCCCATCTGATCAAAAACTCTACTGATATACGATACATTGCTCAGATCAGGCTCAATAAATAATATATATACCGATGAAAGAGCAACCTTACTATACTTCATCTGCTGATTAGGAGGAATTTTCAGCGGAAGTGACAAAGTAAAAATGGTTCCTTTACCTTGTACGCTCTGTACAGAAATTGAGCCACCCATTAATTCTGTCAAATTTTTGGTAATGGCCAATCCTAATCCACTGCCACCATATTTTCGCGTTGTTGTAGGATCTTCCTGCTCAAAATCGCCAAAAATACGTTGCATAAACTCTTCACTCATGCCACAGCCAGTATCAGCTATTTTGATGGCCAGTTCTGTCACGCTATCTTTAGTATGCAACTGTCCCACATCAAAGGTGATGCTTCCATTTTCAGGAGTAAACTTACAGGCATTACTAAGCAAATTAAGAATAATCTGTTGAATTCGATACTGGTCACCAATAAAGAGCTCATGAGTAATATTAAAACAATGAACGGACAGGACTATGTTTTTCTTTTTGCACAATGGATAATAAATGTCGGTAACACCAAAAACCAAGTCCTTTAACGAAAAGACTTCTTCTGCAAGCTTCATCTTATGATTTTCAATTGCCGACATATCCAAAATATCATTAACAAGCGATAAAAGCACTTTTGAAGCACCTTCGGCCTTTTCTAAGTAATCCATCATTGTTGCCTTATCATCAAGCACATGCTTTTGCATTTCGATAAGTCCCAATATGGCACTAAGCGGAGTGCGGATTTCATGACTCATATTTGATAAAAAACGAGACTTTGCAAGAGCTGCGGCTTCCGCTTTATCTCTAGCATTTTTTAAGTCATTTTGATACTTAACGAGTTCTGTAATATCCTGAAAAACACCAACAAGGCCTACAACAACACCATTTTCAAATAGCGGCTGTTTTGTTGCATGGATAGAACGATATTCACCGTGACATAAACAACGACCAATAATGTCCTTTGCAATACCCTTTTGGAGAACTTCTATCTCCATCTCCTTAAAGCCTTCTACATCCTCATTCCAACCGATATCCTCATCAGTTTTACCAATCAACTCGTTTTCAGAAGCAAAACCATAGTAATCTAAGAAAGCTTTATTAACTCCAACAAATCTTCGGTCGGAATCTTTCCAGAACATACGAGCAGGCGATGCATCAATAATCGCACGTAGAGAAGCATAAGACTCTTTGAAAACCTGTAAACTTTTTTTCGCCATCTAATTTTAATTATACCATAGTATTGTATAATACACAATTTTTTATCTTACTTTCAGTTTTTATAAAAAAAAGTGATTTTTTTTATTATTTTTCTTTTTTGCTATTGACATAAAAATGTGTTTTATATATAGTATATTACATCAACGCAATAAACGCTGAACGGACGATTAGCTCAGCTGGGAGAGCACCTGGTTTACACCCAGGTTGTCGGGAGTTCGATCCTCTCATCGTCCATCAAAGACTGTCAGAAATGACAGTCTTTTTTTTATTTCAGATTAATAATTGGTATCAACCTGAAAAACGGAGAAGTCAGGGCTTTAAGCGGTAGCGTGCCTTTACTCGACATATTGATTTACTCCCCCTCTTTCAATTATCATAACCAGAAAACCTATGTCTCAAATAAGCACCGAGGCCAATGCGATGTCAAACTATTTTTCAAGTCACTGTATAATACTGCTTTGTTTGTTTTTTATTTTTGAAGGATTACTATTTGCTCAAGACTCTAAGAACAGCCAAGTACCTACGACAATGACCATAGCAGAGTTTTGCTCTCTTAATCTAGATAAAGAAATGAGCGTAAAGATTAAAGACGAAATTTCAGCAGAGACCATTCATACTCTCATGATAACCTGTAATGATACTGACAAAGGTAAGATTGGTCCTATTGATCTAGATTTGAGTGATTGCTCATTTAAAAACACAGAATGTAACCTCTTTATTACAAATCTAAAAAATGTCAGGACGTTAGTACTTCCTAAAACTACAAAGATTATCACCTTCTGCCGTCTTTCTGATTTGGAAGATGTAGTACTCCCAAACGGACTTGAGAAAATTGAAGAGCAAGCGTTTTTTAGAACCAAGTTAAAATCCATAGCAATTCCAGAATCAGTGCAATATATAGGTGAACTCGCATTTGGTGATAATGAAAACTTACAATATATAAAGACGTTTAATAATCCTCACAAAGCAAAATGGTCTCCAATCTGGAATGCTTGGAATGATGCAAAAATCCTCGAAGGCGATGCAGATTTTATTCCAGAAGAAAATAACTCAAAGGAAACCTATGGTACCATTCATTTTTCAAAAAGAGATTGTCAAATGGCATTTGATACACTTGATATGGAAGTCCGCCTCGACAAAGCACCTGAAACAAGCCAAAATGCGGTGCTGCATTTTTATGACGCCCACAACAAAGACGAAAGTGCCGGAGACATAGAAATCAAAGTACAAAAAGGTAAAAAAGAAATTGCAATAAAAGACTATCCTGCACGTAATTTCTACGTTTCCGAAACTGACGATTACTATCACATTTATAATAGAATTGGTGAGTATTGGATAAAGCTCTGTTGCAAGCTTGAATTTTCCGATGGTACAACACTTCCTCTGGAAGGTTTCTGCTACATTTATGAAGCCCCGATGCCAGATAGCATATTTTAAAAAACAGAGGAAAGCAAATGGCAGATTATTGTAAACTGAATGCACTCGACCCCAGTTTTATTCATTTTCAGCACGTACGGATGGGTGACCGAGAAGGAATTTTTGACACAGATTTTTCCGTCAAAAAAGAAGCTGATAGCTGGCATCTCAGTGTTGAGAGAGTTCAGTCAGACACACTCAACTTATATTTTCATTTTGATGATTTGTATATAAAAAGCGATTTTTTTGACACCTATGCAAAAGAAGAATTCATAAAGCTCGTCAACTATTGCAGTTTTGATATAAGTCGTAATCTGAAAATTCCCACCAGTCTTTCAAAATTACTGAGAAAAACCGGTAAAACCACGGAATGGAAAGGTTACAGTGCAAGCGAAATAGAATCCAAAGAGTATTTTTTGAGAGCTACCTCTTCCGGATGTTGTTTCACATACGACATGCTTCCTCTCGTCAATGCAATCTGTCAAAAACTACAGGTAGATTTGATACGGGAAGTCGATGTGTGTCATTTTCTTTGTCTGCAAAAACGTCTTGGCTTTGTGCAAACAGATGATGGATTCTTTGTATATCAGACAGATTCACATGATCATATCGATATATACGGTAAATTCGATGAAAATAACCTTCTTGTCTGTCTGGCCTTTCTGTTAGACAAACAAACGTATATCCAAGAAAACAAGCTTTCTGATTCTGTCTTGAAAACAAAAAGGCACTTTGACTCAGAACGAGAGGCAAAAAAATACCTTAATGACGAGCAACCGTATTCAAGACAGTACAATTAAGGCATTGGTTATTGCAAAACAAATTTCTGAAGTTCTGCAAGCCATTTTTCGCGGCTGCTTGATGCCGTAAAAAGATTTGCCATATACACACGAAGGAAAGTTCCTGACTTTGTCTTAAACTCCAAACCAGCAGGGAAAAATCCGATGATTTTTGTCGGACGGACATATTCCAAATCCGAGAGTGGAATCGTAACAGATCCAAAAAGCCTTGAAAGCTCAATTCTATCCTCAAACAATTTGAGCGCTCCGCCAGCAAGCTTCACAAACCCACCTAAGGCATACTTATAAACACCATTCGAAAGTTTCAAACCCTCTTCCATTATTTTCTCCTTGTATGAATAATTTGAATTGCGGTATTATAGCATCTCAATAACTGCTTCTTCAAGAACAAACGGCTGTCTCTTTGATTTATCGTAACTAAACTCGCACTGTACCGTGCAGTAATCTTTTTCTGTGGTCGTTTTGCTCAGATCAAGAATTCCATAGAGACTGTAAATCTTTGTCTTCCTGCTGATAAAAATCAGCGTGATACACAAGGAACTTATATTAAAGGAAATGAAGCATTCTATTATCCCGATGGTACTTTGATTCATGATATAGCCTGTATGTTTACAAATACAGGTCTGCAGTTCACTCTTAAGAATACTATAAAGGGACGTAAAACAGTGATTGTAATCCGTACTGATGTCTCAAGAGAAAATGACGAGATGGTACTTTCATACCATGATAACACTATCAAATCAAAAATCGAAAACGACAACAAAAACCGCTGGCGTAACACTGTTTTTGAAATTGAAGAAGGCACTATTACTGAGTACAACCCACAGTTTGTTATTGAAGCAACAAAAAACAAGCAGTCAATCGGAACCATTTTTGTTTACCAGTTATTGTAGGCCACTATAGAGAAGGTATTTATCCGAAAGCACAGGGGGTGTCTAAACAAAAAAAAGGACACTCCTTGTGCTACTCCAAATACCCGCCAAAGCACCAGCCAAAAGTAGAATAATCATACGTATCTTTTGGCTGTTCATTTACCAGTTCAATTTGTACCCAGTTTGATGTAATACCATCTATCGTGCAAATCTTTCCAAGACCGATTACTTTTACTCTTGTCCCCGCAGGCAAAACCCGCTTAACCTCTCCCGTAATGTGTCCGTCACAACGCAATTTCAGCTTTTCTTTTACAGTCATTTCGTTTTCACAGGAAACAATTACTTTTGTATCAAGGGCATTCACATAAATCAGCTTTTTTAATAAATCGAATGTTTCAGGCTCGCACCGGAAAAACTTTTGCGAGAATTTTCCATCATTTGCAGTCACTGTAAGATAATTTCCATTAAAATCAAAAACTGCATCTATAAAGATTTCATGAAATTTATATTCGTCTTCGTCATAATAGGCAGGATCATCT
Source organism: Treponema sp. (assembly GCA_024695475.1). Classification (GTDB taxonomy): domain Bacteria; phylum Spirochaetota; class Spirochaetia; order Treponematales; family Treponemataceae; genus Treponema_D. The sequence goes on along the minus strand of JAILIC010000026.1, from coordinate 11,722 downwards.
TTATAAAGCGGGACTTTTCTTAAGTTTTCAACAGGAATTATCAGACTGTTTTCTTTTCTCTGCGTGACCCCCGTATTGAAAATCGAATTTGTTGTTTGTTTTAAGTTCAGATGATATGTATTATCTGCCTTTTCGACATCTGTAATTATATATTCATAACCGGCAGAAGAATCTAATTCAAGATATTGATAATGCCTATTTTCAAGAGCTATAAAATCTTCGTATTTCAATTTCTCGAACATATCATAAATGATATAAGCTTCATTCCAGTCCAGATGCTGTTGCCATGGTTCGTCGTAACAACCTTCATATTCAAAATCAGGAACAATCTTTTTTAATACTTCCCTATCGTTTTTATCTACCACTTCCAGATATGCAACAGGCAGCCAGCAATTATTGTCCAGAACTAAATCTAAAAATTCCTGTTTTACATCTTGTGAATAACAAAAGACTGTCGTAAACAAATATAAAGTTACAATAACTATTTCTAACACAAATCGGTAACGATCTGTAATCCTATATTTCGAAATTGTCGTCATATTCACCCCCCCCAAAAAAAAATTCAAACAAGGTTGAAAAAATCATTTTCATCGCCAAAGCAATACGAAGACTGTCCTGCCATTATCTTACCTGCCAGCTCGCCGTATTTTTTGAAAGCAGAAAATGCCTGCGCAAGCTGGCTCTTATCTTTTGCAATTTCGTGAGTGCCATGTATCATGCAGGAATTTTCAGTACCAAAGCAAGTTCCAAAGTTTTCTTTGTATGTATCGAAGAAAGAGAAAAGCTCGTCCTTGTCAGAGAAAACTCCGAAACGCATGCCGCAATCCTCTCGGTCAAGGAGTTGCCAGTTTTGCTTAATTTTACCCCACTCCCTCACGGCTCGTTCTTCGTCAAAGCCCTGTTTCTGCTCCGGATAAAGTATTTTTGGTATAGCTTTTTCAGGATCCAGGCATGGATTGAGCAAAAGAATCTTTGTGCATACATGAACAGAAACAGCATAAAATGCGCCCAAAGATGAAGCAACTACTAAGTCAGCATCTTTTACATCTTTTTGGATCTGATCAAACGCTTCTTCTGGCTCTAAAAGATTGTAAGTGCTTGCAGAAAAATCATAATCACCAGGCCACACGCTTTCAAGCATTTTCTTGACATTCTTTGCTGATGAGCCGTTTCCGCTCCCGCCAAGTCCATGAATATATATTGCTTTTTTCATATGTACACCTCTTATTTTTGTTCCAGGTCGTTCAAAATCTGCGCATCGTATACATCGACTGCCCAGCCGTCCTTAATCGCCCGCCTGATGTCCGTGTAATGAGCAATCACTTTTTCCGTAGGTATAGGGAGCGTCGTCGTGATTTTAGGGACTGTAACCGTCAGCCCCATTTTATGTCCTTTATCCTTTTTTACATTCAGGGAAAAATTATACATTTCCCGCATTTCAAGCTCGTTTATACTCAGATGATGAGCCGAAACAACTGATATAATTCCGTACCTGCCGTCAAGATTCCGCATCGTGACATTCGGCTTTGCTTTTTGGATTGTATGGCTTCTGACCTTTTGATTCCACTTATACTCACCCGATTCTTTGTAATCGACCAGCTTTTCAAATTCATCTTCAGCATAAAACAGATGAGTTACATAATACAGTTTTTTTATTATATAACCCTTTATACCCTCGCCGTTATCACTTCTGCAGCTAAAGGAAATGTCATATCCGAAATGTTGAAACCTGAAATTGAACTCATAGGGCGGTTCTTTGGTCACAAAACGAATCGTATCATTCAGAATGTCAATAAAAGTCTTTGTACCACCATCCTGTTGAGCTTCAAGCAAGTCCTCGTCTTTTAGTCCGAAATACTTAAAGTCGATTTCTTTTTTTTCGTTCCCGAATTTTTCGACAAACTTAAGAAACTGCTCGTGGTTCAAAAACTTCATTTCACAATGAGTTGGATTCATTCTGCGGCCTCCGGTTTTTATAGAACCGATAGTTTATGAAACTGTCGGTTCCAAAACGCCGGTTTCGTCTCTTTGGGAAACCGGCAAACCCGAATATCACCGGCAAAAGATTGGCGCCGGATCTAGTATCTGCCGATTAACACCGTCGAATACGGTAATAATATATGGAAAATTCGCAAAAAGTTCAAAAAAAGTGTGAAAAAAAGTAATTATTTTTTCCAGCTCAGAATGCCGCTTTTTGGGTAAAAAACAGCAGATTAAAAAGGAATGTCGCTCGGAAAGCCGTCATCACTAAGCTCAGCGCTCAAAGAATTAGGTCTTTCTATCGGTTTATACTCAAACAAAATATCGCCGTCTTCAGTTTTTACGACATCAAAAAAATCAGCAAATCTATAATTCTGATTTTTTGTCACACTGATTTTGGCTTCAAGTAATTGTGCTTGTTCTTTAGTCAGTACAAGCGTTAACGGATCTGTAATGTTGTTTATGCACTTCGAGACATACAGCACATTCCAGTCAAATGCATTCTTATCAAAATCGGTAAGACAAGAAGGGATCCGTACTGGATTTTCATATATGACCGTACGATACAAATAAGGCAATCCATCTTCGTGCTGACCAACAAGATGTTTACAGGCTTTGAGTTCCGGATATGTTTGATAGTCCAGAACACGCTGCTTTTTACTCTGCCATTCGGGGGTAAGCCCATGAGGAACATCCAGAGCAGGTGGATTTTCGCACAAAGCATGACAGTCTGTAACGGTCGGTTCGGGGATTCCTGTATTTTGGGCATAAATTGCTTCGATATTGTATTGTTCTTCGCCTAATGCATCTTCGCCACAAAAAACTGGAATATACTCGGCATCTATGTCGGGATTGCCCAAAAAGAGAACATAGCTGTCTATAATTTCCTGACGGGTATAATTACCGTCATGGAGTACTTTAAGCTCGTTATAGTTGCCAGACAGATAGCACTTTCCCTGCTCACCGTGCGCAAAAAATCGTTGCTCTTTGTCGTTGGTGTTGCAGGTGTTAAACAGCACGCTGTCGCCCGTATATGAAAAATACATATACACACCAGGAAAATAAGTATCCAAAAGCTCCTTAAAAACATACGCAGAAATGGAATTACGGTTAAAAAGTGAGCAGGGAAAAGCAGAAAGTTTGTTTGCAGTTTTTATCTTCCCCACAATCATATCAAAGCCAAAACTAGTATCGTTGAGTTTAGCTTTATCGACAGGATATTTTTCGTTAATGAGAGTCTCAAAATCAGTATCGTTCTCAAAAGCTGTATTCCTTTCAAGAGGCTTCAAAAAATCGTAAAAGGTTTTTATGCCATCAAGACTCCCTGCAAAATAATACGATTCTGAAATATCACAGCCCATTTTTTAGTACTCCTACATTATTATTTTATCTTCCAGCCCAAGATTCCTTTGCCGACACTGGAGAACACCACGCCAATTTTATACATTGCTTTTCCGCTGACGGCGAACTGCTGTGAATAGCCATTCGCATCAATCTGGGTAAGGGAGTTTTCTACCACAATGTCAAAATCCTGAATACCGATTGGCAAAAATCTTTCTTCCATAACCGATAGTATAACGCAATTTGCAAAATTAGGTTATTTGACCTAATTAGTCTTTTTTTTCATCACCACGCAAAAAATCAGCCAAAGTGTTTTTTCTCCGAGGATGGGCTCTCCGCAATGCCCTTACTTTTTCTTGCTCTTCATAAAACTTTTCCATCGCAGGGTCTGTGCTCTGAAATTTCAAACGCTCAATAGGCCGAAAGACAAAAGATAACTCTCTCGCTGTCGAAGTTCCCCGCCAGCCTTCGCCAAAGACCTTTTTGTGTCCTTCTTCGCTAAACTGAATGGTACAATACAAAAATCCCCTAAGCTCGTAAAAGCCAAGCTCGTAATTGGCTACTTCATCAGGAAAAAGTTTTTGCATAGTTTCGGTATAAAGCCTTTGAACCACATCTTTATCCCATTTTACCAACATTTCGTTCAAAAGAATGCTGAACTCTTTGAGGAAGACGCCAAGCTTTGCCTGTCCTTCGCAGAATGGCGGAATACTTATCGTGCATAGAGGCAGACCTTCCTCCCCTAACACTAGATAATTTTTGTCTTCATATTTACCTTCGTAAATCTGTATATCCGTCTCAATGACAACCGCACGGGACTTGACGTAAAAATCCGTTAATTGGTAACACTCTTCAAAAATAGGAAACGACATTATTTTCTCCTGTGATTATACTCTCATTATATACTGTTTTTGTTAAAAGGAACAAACACAGTATGCACTGATTTTTTATCTTTGGTCATAGTCCTGTACAGAACGCCGCCATATACTCTGAAAATATCGGTATAAGGCGAGTCAAATTCGTCAGCCCCATAGTTCAATGCTGTTCCGTCATCTAAAAGCTCAACCTTCCCGATTCTCATCTTTGTGAGTTCGTTTAGTTCTTTATCCATATTATCTTCCTTTTTCTTCCAAAATTTTCTCAACCCTATCCATGAATTTTCTTATAATTTCAATTCGTTCCTTCAAAGTCACCATCATGTTCCAGTATTCTTTTTTCTGGGCTTGGGTTCCATATTTGCAAACCATACTGATGCAGTTCCAGCTTTTATCAGTAAGCCATTCTTCAAATGATGCTCTACGATGTACATAATTTTCACAAACTTTTTCAAAAGGTGTGAGGAAGTCATTCCATTTACGGTTGAGCTTGTTTTCTGAAACATCAATAATTGAAGGAAATACCGTACAATTCCATTCTTTTTCAATACTTTTCATAAACCATCTGGGAACCAGAGATTCCTCATTTTTTGTGTCATTATCAAAATATCGGGCAGAACGTAATTTTGAGTATGTGTTCGGACAGGCTTTTTCAAACAGGGTAAAGGCCAAACCAATAGCAATAAAATTATAATTGGTTAAATAATTTCCAACATAGGTAAGAGTCCATTCTATTGCGTCTCCATAATCATAACAATCTGCAATCCAATATTTGAGTTTTTTCGCCATAACGCCCCAGACCAAGAGTGTTTATTTTCGTATAATAATATATGAGAAATTTGGCAAAAGTTCAAAAAATCTGCAAATATTTTTCTATTTTTGGGGAAGTGTTGTCAAAAAGTGCACTTCATTTATTCCGTAAAAAGTCAATCAACGCTTTTTCCGTTGGATCTTCTTTAGGATCCATCATCCGGTAATGTGTTATAGGAAAATCTGTACCAAAAAGGAGTCTATCAGAATAGCCCGCATTTTTTATCAGCTCCACGGCATGATCTGGGGCAAATGACATATCGCAGCATGTATTGGGATATTTTTTAAGCATGTAAAGCGTGTCATCAACTGGACGGGTATGAGCAAGCTGGACAACCACATTGGGGTGTGCTGCAATCTGTTTTTCAAAAAGAAGCGGGGAACAGCTTACATCCTCACCACAGTGAATCAGTATCCGCACCTCATTTTGTTCCGCATAAGAGAAAAGCTCTTCGGCAAGTGTCGCCGTATACGCGTCATCAAAATCCCAGTTTTGTGCAAGCGGATGTATCTTAAAGCCTTTGTAAGGAAGTGCTTTCATCACGTCACAAAAACTTAGTTCCAAAGCTTTATGCATTTCTGGCACACACCAGTAAAGAGCATGTGCCTTAATACCGATTTCTGTGGCAGCTGCAAGGGCATTGTTTACCTCTTCTTTGATACCCTCATACAGGTCTTTTGCAAATGGAGCTCGCGCCTGCAAATCAGGCTTGTCAGTCAATGCAGAACACTCTTTAAAATACATACAGCTTGTGGTAGACGAAAAATACACTTCATCAGTACCATAAGCCTTTAATGCCGAGAAAACTCTATCTGCGTAATAGTAAACAGTATTAAACTGCCCGATGTGAACATGAAAATCAGTCATTTTTTGCTAGATACTAAATCGTGGTTAGCATAAGTCCTATTATATGAAAAGGCTATGTCACAGCAAACAAATAAGTCATACACAAAAAAAAGGGCAAGCTTTCCCCACAATGGCTACGGAACCATTTCCTGCCAAAAAATTTCCGGTAGGAAAAGATAATTAGAGTTTCAGTGTCTGTTCAATATCAGTACCAAGGATTTTTGCAGTTACTGTGATATCAAGTCTTACATTAACATCTACTGCCAATTCAATTTTAGGGACAGTTGCAGGAGCTGGAGGAATATTTGCAATTTCTAAATTTTCCCCCTCATCACCCATACCAGCATACGCTGTTCCAAACCTAATTCCAAACTTAATTGAGGTCTGATTATTTTGATTTGTTGATAACGGAATACTCTTTAATGATACGAAGCCATTCTTGTCCACACCTTCACATATGTTCATTTCACTTAAGGATATTCTAGTAGGAATTGTAGTATTTTTATGTATTTCACCAGGAAGTACAGGATCTAAGTTTCCAACCACCATCCTACTGTAATAATCCATATCCGAAAAAACAAGTTTTATCGAAAAAGGTAAAGTATCCAGAAGTAATAAATCATTAATATCATTAGACAGCAGAGCAGCCTGCAAGGCTAGTCCTGTATTTGTTATTTTACCTTTTCCTATCAGAAGATAGTTTTTGTCAGCCCCATCTAAATGCATAAGAATATTTTGCAACTCAGAGCAGTTTTCATTAAAACAAATTGTTTTGGTAAAGTCACAGGCTTTTATTTTATCTTCTTCGGTATCATCCCAAGATGCTATTCTCATCGTATTCCATGAATCATCAGGTTTACCATCAGAATTTTTTTTACAGAATGTATAAGAAATATCAGTTTCTCCATTAAGATTAGTTAAAAAATTCTCATCTTCATACTCGACATACTTTACTTCCACAACACCGTCACAAGCCTCAACTGCTGTACCAATGAGTTTTCCATCCACATAATTGTAAATACCAAAATCAAGATCTTCATCCGGGTGATTTCGATAATGGTCTTGACCAATTGCAAGTGCCTGAGCAACTGTCGTCCTCAAAAAGAGGTAACTAGAAAAACCAGCATTTTTTATAGCTGTCTTGTAGCGTGCTAAATCTGAATATTTAATTATGTCAGGAATTCCAACAACAACACTATCAACAACTTTTCCAAATGTTTTCTCAGCTTCGGCTTTGGCATCTTTTAATACAGCGTCAATACTAAAATAAGTTTCAGGATAGCTTTTGAAAGGGAATTCTTGAACAGCACCATCTTTCCAGTAGCCTGCAGTACCAAAGAGACCTTCATCAGCAATATTTACAAAGATAGAAACAGTTTGTCCTGCTACCTGTATCGTAGTTATGTCACCTTCAATTTGCCCACCAATTTTTGTTCCACATTCAGAACAAAATTTTGCTCCCACTTCAAGCTTTTTACCGCAGTTCGGGCACACTGGCTCCAAATTTACTTTTGCTCCACAGTTACTACAAAATTTTGCACCAGCTGCAAGTTCTGCACCACATGCAATACATTTCATAATTATCTTCCTCCATTGGTCTCTTGTAAAATAACTCTGTTTTAGTAATAGTAAACAGTATCAAACTGACCGATATGAGTGCGAAAAACAGTCAAGTTATTTACCAAGTTCCTTTAGTTTTGCCTCGCGCCAATCGAGAACAATCTGCTTGTTCTTTGCGGCAACTGCACAGAAATGTCGGTTAATTTCAAGCGGATTACCTGTAGGAGACTCGTTTGCATTACGAACCATGCACGGTGCACAGAACGCAGCTTTGTCACACTTACAGCACTCACCGTTGCCCAAATCTTTCATCGTAAGTCCGCGGAGCCACTTTATTTTCTCAGAGTTTTCCCAGATTTCTTGGAGCGTTTCTTTAGTCAAGTCTCCTAAAACCATCTCCTGCCAGCCCGGGCAGGGATATACTTTTCCACTAGAAACCATGCAACAGGAAGAAATACCGACACCACACAGACGACGATCAGGATTAAACTGAGCTTCATTACATTGCTGAATAAAATTTGGAGCAAGCACAGATCGCTGGTAATCCAAATCATCAGACAGAATATCACTTATGACAACGCCAGCCTCATCAACAGAAAGGCGATTTGCAAGATTTTCGGTTTCGTGATTGTATTCTGCCATCATGATGTAATCTGTCTGGGCACGGATTTTGTGTTCCTGGCACCATTTAAGAACATCGCCGTAATCATCTTTGTTACCCTTCATTGTTGGACAAGAAACATGAACTGGAATATCATTTTCTATAAGCTTTAAGATGTTATCACGAGTCTTATAAAAACTACCTTTTAACTGTGTGATTGCATCATGATGTTCTGGAATCATTGAATAAAGAGAGGTCTGAACTGAAGAAACATTGCCCTCTTTCATAATTGTAATGATTTCATCATCAAGAAGCGTAAGATTAGAAAGAATGTTTACATAAAAATCATATTCTTTTGCAGCTTTCAAATATTCTTTAAACTTCGGATGGCACATACACTCACCACCAGAAAGTGTTACACAAAGAACTCCCATTTCAGAAAGCTGGTTTAACGTACTGTAATAAAGTTCATCACTGATATTATAAAGCTTAAATTTATGAGGAATATAACAATGCACACAACGTTCATTACATTTTGAAGTTAGTTCGATCTGAAAAGTCGTAAGATGAGGCTTGCCATCAAAGTGCTTTTCCAAAAGTTCCTGCGTATCAGAATCAGCACGTTGAATAGTCGGTGTAAAGTCTTCCCTGATAGTTTTTGGCATGACTGTATTATATGTAAAGCCTGTATCACAGGCAGTAATTTCTTCTTCTGTTTCGCCTTTTACAAGAAAACCATCCTGCTCAAGATTGTCATAAAATTCCTGTGCATCAGTTCGTATCGTTTCACGATCTACACCCACAAATTGAGGTAGGATTTTATCAACAAGCTCATCAAGAGACTGCGATTTTCGGCTCAAAGCACACAAAAATACCGTACCGCTTTCATTTACAATTCTATCGTTCCATATTCCAGTGGAAGTAATATAACCTGTGCCATCGTAATTTCTGATGTACGTGTCTTTTTTCTGTTTGTATAACATACTATCTTCCTCTAACCATTAATTATTTTTTTTATATCAATTGTTTTACTTGAACAAACAGAAACAAATGTTGTTGCAAAAACACCTGCAAGAGCAAGTCCCGCAGTAATTAATCCATGTATAAGTGAAGAGTCCATACTCTTTTTCTCCAAAACAAAAAAGAAGCCCACATTATTTTACATGGCGGGACTTAATCTACCATGAACGAAACAGCTTAGTGAGCTCTTTCGCAAGATTTGCAGCAAGTACCACCCTGCTGAGCATAGTTCTTTGCAGGACAACCAGCTGCGTAACTTCCAGAAACTGAGTTCTGAGCGATAACCTGTGGTTTTGTATAAGCCATTTTTTTCCTCCTTTTTTACTTCTCTAGATTTTCACTAAAGTAAGCAAGATAAGTGCATGCATAAGCAAGCTAACCGTCCGACGGACGACAAAATATCGACACTGCTTGTAAAAGACAGAGCCGGATTTTTTTGAATTATCAGACCTTATAATTCTTCCATTTTTTCTTTCAGCAGATTAATGAGTTCAGAAATCTGTTCGCGAGATTCGAATTCAAAATCTCCGATGAGGTCTGTTAGTGAGTCATAGGACATTTCTTCAGAATCGTCGTCTTCTTCAGAGTCCTCCTCGTCTTCGTAGCTTTCATCATCTTCTTCTACTTCGTCCTCTTCTTCTACCTCATCTTCATCTGCTTTTGATGCTTTTTTGTTCTTTGCATTTTTTGCGGCATTAAACAGCCCCTTTGCACCGGCTTTTACACCTTTTAATGCGAGACCTTTCAAACCGCTTACAGCTTTTGCAGATAAATCGTTAATACCATCAAGCAAATCATCAGCAGCTTCTTTTCGATTTCCTATCATAATTTGTACCTTCTACATTTAGCTAAACCGACCAACAGACGGCAAAATAACAGCGGATGCAACGCAACCTGCTATTTTTTATGTCACTTATTCTAAATAAAAAGGAGGTATAATAAAAAGTGCGTTTTACGCACCGAAAAGGCAAGGTCATTGAACAGCCTATACTCTGCCAAATCTTTTGATAAATTCCTTTTTGTCGTTGATTCCTGTTTTTTCGTAAATACTTGAGATATAGTTTTCAACAGCACGCTGTCGGATCTGGAGCCTATCTGCAATCTGCGTATTAGAAAAGTTTTGCAGAATAAGAGCCATAACTTGTTTTTCCCTCTTGGTCAGGGCGTCCGTAAACGAGTTAAATTTTAAAAGATTTTCTTGCAAATCCTTTTGGATAAAAGTCTTGCCACTAAATGCATTTTCCATACACTCCAAAAGCTCTTGTGACGGTGCATTTTTTGAGATATAGCCTATTGCCCCATTTTGCAGGGCAGTCTGTACCATTCCCGCAGCAAAAAACATAGAGTAGACGATGATTTTTAATTCAGGGTAAAGTACATGCGTTTTTTCGATAAAATCAAATCCCACATCTTCCCCTGAAAAGTTTAAGTCAGAAATAACAAGATCCGGCAGCGCATGTAACTGAGCAAAATGCTCAAGGTCAGAAAGAACAGTCGCTACATCGCCAGAGTTGCCTTTGCATATCCAGTCGGAATTCTTTTCGATGTAAGCAATTGTACCCATACGTAAAAGCTCGTGGTCATCAGCTATATAAAATGTTCTATTCATTTTTAAATCTCTACTGTTATGTGTGTACCAAAATCCGGTGCGGACGAAAACGTTACTTTGCCATTAAGGAGCCTTGCCCGCTCACAGATGTTACGAATGCCAAAGTGTGACTCTTTTGTCTTTTCAAAAATGCCGGAGTTTATCTCTTTAACAAGTTCCTCATCCATACCAATACCATCATCAGATATGATAATCTTAAGGTGGTTGGTTTTAGCATCAGAGCCGTTCTTCTTAAAAAATACCGTAACTTCACTTGCCTTTGCATGATTTTTTATATTTTGCAATGCTTCCTGTATTATCCGGTAGATATTTAATAGGTCTTCGCTACCAAATTGCGAAAACCCAATACGATTTTCTGCAACAAGGCGGAAAGTAAAATCTGCATCAAAAATCTTATGTGCAAGCATATTTATCAAGGATAATATATTATCTTTGGTAATAGCAGGCGGCGTCAGGTTGTAACAGAGGTTTCGGATATCCTCAATATTTTGATTTTGCGTTTCGATGATTTTAGCTGCAGCCGTTTTATCAGAAAGGTTTTCTGCAAGCAGAGAGACATACCGAAGGTTTTGAGCAACGCTATCGTGAAGCTCGCGACTGATTCTTTTACGCTCGGTTTCCTGTACCAGAATCGAGTGTTGCAAAAGTGCCTGTGAGCTATAGATGATTTTATCTTTTTTAAGCCCCTCTTTTATATTCAAGATGATAAGGATTGCCCCACCAATCACAATGGTAAGCGTAAAATAGATAAACAGTACATACAGATTTTTATGCGTTTCTTCAAGGCTTGCATTTTTGTTTTTTAAAAAACTCATAAAAATCGTGTCTATAGTGTGTACTGCAGTAAATATCTCTTGTCTATGCTTTTCTTTTTCCACAATGAACGGCCGTAAACGTTCTGCGGTAAAAATACAAAGCTCAATCTGATTCTTGGTAGATTCTTTTAATGAGATGTTGTTGTTTAAACTTGATGTGTCAAACCGTTTAAGGGAGTCTATAAACGTGTCAAGGGAAGGTGCATCCTGCTCTTTGCAAAACGTATTCCAAGACTTACAAATAACATCGGTATCATAAATTCT
>JAILIC010000008.1 GCA_024695475.1 Treponema sp. | reverse complement strand
TCTTACGAAAATAATATACAAGTTTATAATGATAGATTATCTAATTGCGATGTTCCTCTATGTATGAGAAATATTCTTTGGGATTCTATAAAAAGTTTCTTTTCATTGCCAGGCTTAAATGATGAGGCTATAAAAGATAAGGTTATTGAAATCATCAAAGAATATTTCTCATACATAGAGGAACATCGAAATTAGATAATCTATCATTATAAACTTGTATATTATTTTCGTAAGAAAATAATTTTGCGGCCGTTTCCAATCTTTTCACTTCACTGCTCTGAGAATTTAAAAAGAAAGAATCATCATATTCTGTGTTATAATCAAAAACAGAATGGATTTTATTCCATTTAATTGAATATTTTTCTGCAAGAGAATCAATTACTCGAGAATACTTTTCAGCAAGCGCAACTCGCTGTTTTTGAATAAACTTTGCATTTGCTAACTCTAAAGACTCACCTTCTTCTGGCATAGGGAACAAGTATTGTGAACCAACCCGTGTTCTTAAAATATCATATCCTTCACAGTCTTTTTCTTTAACATAAATACTACTTAAAAGTTGTCCATTAATAACTTTATTGTAATCTTCATTTACCAAAAATCGTAATAATGGTTTAGCAAGTTCTGGTTTGTCAATTCTCAAATAAGCCATTATACATAACTCTAATACATCGTATGAATTAGGAGCTACATCTTTAGCTCTCTTAATCAACTTGATAATATCTTCCATTTTTCGGTTTTTGTCAGCAATTAAAATATCTGCATATTCAAGAGCCCAAGAAGCTGTTATCTGATCTTCTCGTAAAATATTAAGCTTATCTAATTCTCCATAATGTACAAAACAATCAGTCGCTAATTTTTTATATTCTTTACGAGTATCTTCTGTTAACTCATACTTATAATTATTTGTATCATTTAAATCTTTAGAATTTGCAATATAATTTGCTGTACTACCATAATGATACCAGAATGGAGGATAAGCTTGAAAATTGTCCTTTATATATCCAAGACGTTCGCATTTACTAATTGGATCTGGATCTCGTAATATGTCATTATATTGTTTAATCTGCTTTTCTGTTAAACGGAGTTTATCTGGGAAATCATAGTTCTTTGCTAAAGCCCAAGCAGTTGTAAATAATTCCCTTCTTAATCCATTAAGTTGCTCAAGTGCTGCCTGTTGAAGTTTTAACTCCTTCTTCTCTTTATCCCATGCATATTGGTTCTTATTCTTCCTATAATTCATATAACCAATACCAACCTGTGATGCCAGTGAAATTGCCATTGTTACAGGGTTACCACCAGCAACAATCATTCCAAAATTTGGGACAGAAGACCAAATTGCATTTTTCATCTGCTGTTGATATTCTTTCTCAATTATTTTCCTTTCAATATCTTCCATTTTGAAATACGTAATTGTATCCAATATTTGTTTTAATATATCTAATAAAGAAGGATCTTTTATGATTTTTTCGAGATTTAAATTATTTAAAATTGCATCATATTCTTGTTCTAATATATTCAAATCATCATAGTCCACAATTTGAGATACTGAAACCGTACAGAGATTCAATGCATATGCAGATTTTAATTTTTCATCTGGTACTTCTTGTTCTACTCCATCAATTACAACTTTCATTTATTATGCCTCCAATTTTTTTTAAGTTAACTCTATAACAGTGCCAACGTTAATATCATTATCAACTTCGTCACCCTTTATTACTATGTCTTCAATAATTACAGAATTCCACGAGTTAAGAACATCCAAAGAAATCGATTTTTCCGCTTTAAGCTCTACTTTAGCAGCAAATGCTTCCTTAAAAGCTGGATTATTTTCAAATTCTTTATGGAGTTTATCCTTAACCGTCTTTTTATTAATCTTCTTTACTGTAAAATAAATTGGAGCTCCGGCTAGTCCAAGAGCTCCAACTCCCAATACAATTCTAAGTATGCCACTTAATAATCCCATGTTTTGTCCTTAGGCGGTTAATAGAATTTCAGTACCGATGGTAATTTCATCAGATACTTTTTCACCCTCAATTTCAATATCAGGAACTACAATATTGTTCCATGAATCTAAAATATCCAAAGTAACATTTCTTTCAGTTTTATTTGTAATATGGGCAGTAAAATCAACAGTCCCGTCCTCGCAATCCCATGATTCCAGATCCGCCATTGTTAATCCTTTATCATGTTTGATTATAGTCTCTTTCATGCTCTTTTTTACTTCCTCTTTTTCAAAGACGCTTTTTAATTTTTCTTTTGCCCGTTTTTTTATCTCAGTCTTATCGATTAATGTAACAATCACAGCACCAATAGCAGCACTGCCTGCTAAACGTAAAAACTGGCTAAAAACGATCCCTATTACACTAGCATCATCAAGTAAACCAAATACAGGTATAACATCAGGTACTAAATCTATTGGCGACACCATATATATAAGACCACCAATGATTAATGTTTTTACACCCTTTGGAGTATCGGGTGACTTAAAAGCCTCCCACAACTGTACTACTTTATCCCAAACTTTTGCTAATGGACCTTTTTTCATAGACCCCATTTTTGCTTCTACATTTTGGATGTCGGCTTCTGTTGCATTCGCTCCCATCCTGGATGACATTTCGAAAGCTTCTTCTTCATTAAAATCTTTATTCATTTTACTGCTCCAAACTCGCTATTTTGAAAAAACAATTAGCCCTTCATTTTCTTCAAGCTGAGCTTGTAAATTCGTGTCAATATTAGTAAAGCGAATAAGTCGATTTTCAATTATATTTGATGAATCTTCATCATACAAAAATTGCAAAAGAACATTTTCTGTCTTAACATCTTCGTTCAATGAAAAACCGTATTTTGATAATAACTCTTTATCAATATAAGAAAGAACCATTTTTATATTTCCTTCTTTACCATCCATTTTTGCTTTGAACCATTTTACAAGTTCTGGCCCATTAAGATTCTCGATTTCAGATTTCTCGTTGAATAATGAATCCAGTACTACATTATCTATTTCTTTTTTTGTGAGTTTGCTTACAATGAAATAAATAATAGCAGCTCCTAATCCAATTCCAATTACTCCAGCAATAATATTTTTAAACATTTTATTTCCTCCAAGTTTACTAAAATCTTATTATGCATTTATCTCCATAAATATAGGAACATGATCAGATACTTCATATCTATATTTACGTAAATCCTTATTATAATACTTCGCTACAACTTCAATTCTTTCTGAAGTCCCACGAACTACATGTTTAGTTTTATTGATATCAAATGAAAAATGGTCAAAATTATTTGCATAAATATCTGCAGGAACTTCTTGATCTTCATCTATTTTCTTTAGTGAAGTTTTTTTATCTTGAATAGTTTTTATTGGTCTCTGTTTTCCATTACGTTCTGTTGCATAAACAATATCACCTATTGGAATACAAGGATAATCATAACCGACACGCCAAAGATTTATATTATAATCTCCCACTAGAAAAGTATAAGCCGTTTTAGTTGATAATGGAGAAACTTGATCTGTCATTTTAGTTAATACATATTTTGCTAAGGTCTCAAATTCATTCATTCGCATTCTTTTTTCACCAAATTCTACATCAGCATCTCGATTACTCTTTGAAGAACGAATATGGACATTGATAAGTCTAATTTCAAATTCCCTTTTTATTGGTTTTATTGGTTTAAATCTAGCCATAACAGGAAAACGAAGAAAACGAGTTTGCCCAGGAGCATTTTTAATTTGATAGTTTTCAATTGTCATAGGATTTTGTTTATTTTCTAGATTTAATAATTCTATTCTTTTTGAATTCCAAATAAACGCTGGGTATTCATTTTTATGTTCATTTCTACTTTTGGAGTCGCCATAACAAGAAGCCCATCTCTGAGTTATTTTTCGATTATTATTTAATATATCAATTAAGGTTTTCAAAGCAAAAGGTGCAAGTAATTCTTGAATAACTAAAATATCAAAATTTTCTTTGATTATTATTTCTGAGATTTTTTCTAAATTTTTCTTTGATTCATCATTTACTTTTAAATTGAAATCCAATAGATTAAACGATCCAATTTTGTAACTCATACTAATACATCTCCTTAATAGCTTGTATTTCTTCTTTTACAGAAGAAATGAGTTCTATAGGCTCCAACACCTTCACTGTCCTTCCCTGTCCTAAAACAAGACGCTTAACTTCAGGAAGCTGAGTGGTTTCAAAAGAAACAATAACAGAACCATCTTCATTCTGTACCACGGTCTGACCTTCATGCCAGATATGCTCTGCAGCAAAAGTTCCGATTTCAGAGCTAAATTGCAGTTTTACATTATATTTTGTTTTTGCACTGAGCCAAACGCCCATTGTTTTATCAACATAATCTTTGGCATTAAAGTCTTCTGGAACTTCAAAATGCTCTTTTGCAAGCTGAACATTTTGCATTCGAGAAAAGCTGAATATTCTGACTTCTTGTTTAAGATGACAGAAGCCAATTACATACCAATTGCCTCTTTGGCAAATAATGTGATATGGATCTATTTTTCGTTCCATAAAAGTTGTTTTTTGTAGCGGTTTGTATTCAAAAAATAAGGTTGTCTTTATCTTAACCCCTGAAAAAACAGCGTCAAAAACTTCCTCTTTGATTGGAGCAAGAGCATCTGGAATATAGGTTAGATTTTCATCCAGGAAGCGAGAATCTATCGAGACTTCAGATGGTAAACTATTACGGATTTTTTCGAAGACAGATTTTAATTTTCCTTCCAGAGGAGTGTTCTTATATTGCATAAGAAGTGTATCAAGCAAGGCCAGACTAAAAAGTTCTCCTTCTTCAATCTGTATGTATTTGATAAAAAAGTTCGGATCTTTGTAGTACCAGCCTCTTCTAATCTGATCATATTCTAGTGGAGCATGATAATAACCACGGATTACGTCCAAATCACGGTTTATAGTGCGTAAACTAACTTCAAGTTCTTTTGCAATTTGTGAAGCACTTGGGTAGGTTCCTCTGCGGATAATGTCATCAATCTGGCTTATGCGATGCATGAGGACAATTTTTTCTTTTGGCTGCATATTACTTTCTCGTTCCATAAAGTATACCACGAACTTCTCGATTTTCAATAAAATTTACACACTTGTATAGACATTCCACTACAAGGCCTCCTGTCATTCTCTGAATTAATGATAACACAGGGGGTATGCCACCTAAGTTCATAGGTGAAAAAAAATTAACTATTTTAATTTTTTTGAATTTTATTTTGATATATATGACACAACTCGGCATACCTGCAGTGCAATTATAGTTTCATAAAAGAAAGAGGTACTTATGGATATCTTGAAAAACCTTAACGATAAGCAGATTCTCGCAGTACAAAATACTGAAGGGTATGTCCGTGTAATTGCCGGAGCTGGTTCAGGAAAAACAAAATTATTAGTTAGCCGTTATGCATATCTTGTAAAAGAATACGGCATCGATGCAGCAAATATCCTATGTGTAACTTTTACAAATAAAGCCGCCGGTGAAATGAAAAAGAGAATTTCTAATCTTATTGGGCCAGAATACTCTACTTCTTTAATCTGTACCTATCATGGTTTTGGAACACGTTTGATTCGTGAAGACCCAGAAAAATTATTCCTTTCAAAAGGATTCCAAATAATAGATACCTATCAGCAGAAAACTATTCTTGAAGAAATATTTCAGAACTACGAACTCAAACTCGACTATGCAAACTTCCAGAGTATTCTCAAAAAAATCGCAGCTAAGAAACAGGATTTATCTTACGTAGCTAAAATGTGTATAGCCGATAAAAACCAGATTCTCCCACAGATTACAACACAAGACGATAAAATTATTGAAGATTACCTCCAGAGGCAGAAAGCTATTTACAGTATACGTTTAGATTTGTCTTTATATACAGTACACATAGCGCATGAGTACTGTTGTCGTTCGGCGTGACATTACATATCAGTGTCATTAGTTGTCATTCCGCATGACAACTAATGTAGTTTAAAAAATATACGTCAGTACTTTTTGATTTTATTACATAAATCTGTTTGATTTATTGCAGTTTACGGATTTCCTCGACTGGTAAATCGACAACATCCGCTATTTGTTCTGGGGATAGATTTATTTTGAGCAGGTTACGAGCTACTTTAACTGCCCTGTTGTGTGCACCTTCCTCACGCCCTTCTTCGCGGACCTGCCTCAGTTCGATTTCAGTACGGGAGGCGATATCTCGTGCAGGTTTGTCGGCAAAGATGTACCGTGCCCAGTCACGTCTGTTACGGCTCAAGCGTTTTAATAACAAGTTTACCATGTTCAGTTCCTCCGTGTGTTCCTTAAACTGGGAAAGCCAGTTCTGTACCTTCGGGTCATCTCCACCAAATACTATCATAGCCCAGAATTGTAAATCACTCAATGATTCTTTAGGTGTATTGGTCGGATTCTTAAGTTTCTGCATCTCTATAAAATGTATCTGTACCATGTCGGTAAGCTGGTCTTTTGATGTATCTTCCCTAAATGTGTAGGAGTGATGCAAGCTCGTGTCATCGATAAAACTGAAGTTTGCAAAAGTTATCTGATACACATGCGGCATATCCTTGTACAAGGAGCCGCTATCAAGCGTTTCTGCGACAAGGCGTGAGGTGTAGTATAAGGTGCGGTTTATAAACTCGTCCCGATAATACTTGCCCTGTATCTCTACATCAACCTCTGAACCATCCTCTAATGTACAGCGCAAATCCAATGTCGGGTATTTACCCTTAAAACGCAACGGAGTAAGCTGCGGATTTACGATTACCGCACTTGTGACTTTTTTTCCGATAACGGCACTGATCATCTTGCAACGGCAGTACATCGATTCTTTACTGGAACCGCCGAAAAACGACTTAAAATTGACGTCATTCTTTAAGTCGAGTAACTTGCCCTGCTGTACATACTTGGCTGCCAGAGCCCAAGTCTTCCAGTCAAAAATGAGTGGAGTTCTCATCATGATTTTAACCTCTGTATATATAAGATAGTGACATGCGCTTTTACATGCCGGCATTCACTTATATATAGGTATGCGATTTGCAAAAAGCGGAAGTAAATTAAGGATTTTTTGTAAAAATATTTCTTTATTTGCAATCCACGACGATGGGATACCAGGTAGTTTTTTGTATGTAGATACACGACAACTCTTTAGTTACAAACACATATCTTCTCTAGCTAGAAAAGAAAGTGCTCTGTAGCTAGAGAGGACTCCCATGACTGGGCGCCTCTCAGATTATGATGCGGAAACATCATATACAAAATACTGGAAACATCACACAGTACGCACTGGAAAGCATTACCAGACACGACTAGCTATCTTTGTGTGTCAACTGCAACTACCGCAAAGAGGTTGCGGAAAGACAACTCTGCTTCTTCAGCATCTTAAAAACAACCATATAGATTTAGTAGCTTCTGGAAAGGCTCTCGCGTGACATGATTTTTTCTTTTTCAAGTACTTTGTCGATGACATTTTGTAAACTTTAGTATGAATTTGGTAGAAAGGTCTTCTACCTCGCCCAGTAGATAACCTTTCTACCAAGGAGAATTACTCCTTTCTACTGCCTAGAATGCAACACATCTTCTTTCTAGATACAAAGACTACATGAGCAACATTGCCGCCATCTAGCGATAAAAAGCAGCACAGTAATTACCGCCAGTCATAATCCGCTAGTTACCAATGCACACTGTATTTGTTATACTATATATATGAAACGATTTCTAAAACTTTGTGTGATACTTGCTGTCTGTGTATCCATTGTCTTACCTGTTGCTGCAGAAAAGACAAAAATCTCAGGATTGTATCAGTATACCCTGGATAATGGCCTACGACTGTTTGTTGCCGAAAATCACATGGCTCCATTGGTACATATTACCATTGCCGTACGTGCAGGAGGCGTTGCTCAAACTCCTGAAAGTACCGGTATTTTTCATTTGTACGAACACATGATGTTTGAGGGCAATGCAAAATTTCCTGATGTTATTTCAACTAATGCCGCCATGCGTAAAATGGGATCCATAGGGGACAATGCAACAACATCAATTGACCTTGTGCATTATTACTGCACAATACCTTCTGCATTGGTACGTGACGGACTGGAATATTACAGTTATGCATTGCGCACACCACTGTTAAAGGAAGACTCTCTTGCCGCTCAAAAAAAAGTTGTCATCTCCGAGATTGAAGGCCAGTTTGCCGATCCTGCTTCCATTTTTACGTATAATTTACAGCATACGTTGTTTCCAAAATATCCATGGAAATTGGATGCTGGCGGTACAGCGGAACTAGTTCAAAAAGCAACAGTACAAGATTTACGCGACATGCTTGCTACATATTATGTACCTAACAATACCGCATTGTTTGTCGGTGGCGATGTTGATCCAGACCAAGTGTTTGCCCTGACTAAAGAGATATATGGAGATTGGCAACGAGCTCCAGATCCTTATGAAACTCCAGTACCTGCACAAGAAAAACATCCTTTTAGCAAAATAGAGTATCGAGTCATGCCGACCGAAAAAGTTTCGCCTGATATGGCATATATTTCCATCTTTTATCGTGGCCCTGATGGAGATACCGCCATTGACGACATCTACGCCGCCGATTTGTTTGAAGCGCTTGTAGCAAATCCACAAGGTGCATTTGTGCAAACATTCCTTTCGGAAAAAGACTTGCAGATACCCAATGCAGATTATATTGGGGCTTCTGGACAACACATGAGGGCGACTAGTATTTTTTCTCTCAGTGCGGGTGTCTTTAATCCATCAGAAAACCTGCCTCAACGCGTTACCAAAATAACGAATCTCTTTAGAGATTCGGTTGTACCAGAAATACTCTCCACCAGCCAATACTTTACGGAGCAAGAGTTTGCACTTATGAGGCAATCATTAAAGGACTACAGCCTTATGCAGACAGAAACGGCATCAGGCTTATTAAGTCAGGTCGAGCATTTTTGGGCTATCAGCAATAAACCGGAACTATATTACACCTATCTTGATAAGCTCAAAAAGGTAAAAAAGAGCAACATCGATGCTTTTATTAAAAAGTATATACAAAATGACTATCCTCTGGTTACCGTACAGGTAAATCCTGCTGTGTACGAAAAACAAAAACAGGCGTTTAAAGATGCTGGATTTATCGAGTTTACCAAGGAAAGTGCCTATTGGTGGTCAAAATGAATAAAACAAAATCTATACAAATAATACTCTGTCTTTTGGTGATAGCACTGTTTGCAGGATGCTCAAGCATAAAAAATGCGTCACAAGAACCCTCTGAAGCGCTAAAACGATATGAGTTATCTAATGGCATTCCCGTATATATCCAAAAAGATACCTCAAACCAGCTTGTTTCTATCGTATTGACGATATCAGGAGGTGTCACTCAATTGACACCAGAACAAGCCGGATTGGAAATGGCACTTACCCGTATGATGACAGAAGGATCTGAGCAGTACTCCTATGAGGCTATCCAGAACCTTGAATATAAAACAAGTGCTTCTGTATATGGGTCTGTTACAAGTGATGGTTCCTTTTTAAATCTCACCTGCCTTAATTACTATCTCGATGACATGCTGCCTGTCTTGCTTGATGGCTTTCTACATCCAGCTTATGAACCTGAGCAGTACACAGCCATGATGACTGATTATGGTCAGCGTGTATATAGTATTACGAACGATCCTATGGCTTTATTGCAGCAGACATTGCATGACAGCCTGTGTGAGGGTACTCCGTACGAAACAAATGCATCTCCAACGGAACAGTCATTACCTTTTATCACAGTCGATGCCATGGATGACTTACACAAAAAAATAGTGGATGCTGACCGTCTTGCAGTTTTTGTCGTAGGTAATTGTGATGTCAAACAGCTACTGTCCCAGTTTGAGAGAGCTTTAGGCAGCTTGCCTCATGTACATGCTGATAGCTCATTTTTTGCTTTGAGAAATCGTGACGAAATAACGTTACACGATAATCCTGTCGTTATTCCTCATCAAAATATCGATGGCAGTGCGGTCATGGTGCAAGCATTTGCAGCTCCAGCACCTTTTACACCTGAATATGCAGCTACAGACCTTGCTGGCGAGATTTACTCAGAAGTATTGTATCAGGTTGTACGAGAAAAACACGGCGCCTGTTATACACCACGGGCAGGCATCGGTGGCTCAAGAATCAATTTTGGCCATATTCAGTTGTACCGTGTCAGTGATTTTGCACATATAACTTCATATGTACAAGAAGCACAAACGCTCATGAGTGCGGATACGATTCCTTTTGCGATAAACAACGATGGCAGTTTTTCATTTACAACGATTGAAGAGTGTCTTGAAGAGTATAAAAACCAGTACATTAATGCAAGTTATTCTTCTCAATTGACCTATCGTGGCGTTGCTCAAAGCTATGCATCAAGCTACCTGGCATATAAAGATCCATTTATCCGTAAGCAATTACTGACCGATATCCAATCAGTTACTGCTGATGACATCAAGCGTGCATTTGAGACGTATTTTGTACAGGGTAAAAAACAATGGTTTGCCGTTGCCGGAACCGATGTCGCAGACAAGATACGGTTTTAGTTGTATTTTAGCAACGACGCTGCACCGCTCATTTACCGTTTGTACTCTTTGTACGAGGTGGTGATGAGCGTATGAGCAATACTGCCTGCCGGAGGAATTTCCTGTGGCAGGTTGTCTTGGTCAAACCATTTCAGTTCCAAAATTTCGTCAGCCTGCTCATGTAGTGAGCCGCTGTCGTATTCTGCGGTAAACCCTGCCATAAGTTGATCAGGAAACGGCCATCCCTGACTGCCCCTGTAGATTATATTTTTAACACTGATTCCACTTTCTTCTTTTATTTCGCGATATACACATTGCTCCAAAGTCTCACCAACTTCGACAAACCCTGACAGACATGCCCAGATATTCTGGATACGCTGCTTATGACGTGCAAGGAGTATTTGATTGTCTTTGTGTACGACTACAATAACCGCAGGCTCTATACGTGGAAAAAACTGCATATTGCAATGAGGGCATTTTTTTGCAGTACAGTGCGTTTCGTCAATTAACGGAGTACCGCATTGAGAACAAAATCGGGTGGTCTTTCGCCAGGACAATAAGGATTTTGCACGTGCAGCCTTGTTTACCAGTTCCGCATTTGCCGATGCAAAAAAGGTACGTATCGATACACTGATACAGCCTGATGGATTAGGACAGTCGCTCTCTAATTCCATAACACTCATATCGGTATCATTTTCTGTAAACCAGTCTGAAGCAGCCTGTAAAATCAAGCAGCGTTGCAACAGTTTTTCTGATGGTAAAAAGCCGATCTTATCAGCCACATAAATATCACGATCTGAGTCAGATTGCAGTTGTAAAAGGATTTCGTTATTGCGGAATAAAAAATGATGTGATGCAGTAAATGATGTCGGATTATTTTGTATTGCCATGATACTTTTAGTATACCTGTACTAGTAAGATTTGTAAAAGTACCGAATGGGTATTTCTATCCATTTTTCTTTGATAAACACCTTAAAAATACGATACGGCAACTATGAAGACATCATCCATGTCATTGGGGTTTCATATTACTCTTCAGACAAACACTCACGTATCATGGAATAGGTAAAGCCCTTACGTAATAAGTACGCAACCATTTTGTCTTCGGATTTTCCTGAATGTCTACATTTATCGACAGCTTTACGACACTGCCCTATTTCTGGATTTTCTTCAAAAAAATCTGATAATACTTTTTGAGATATTTCTCTAGAAATTCCACGAGAAGCAAGTTCTGCAGCCAAGCGGGTACGCCCCTCGTAATGACCAATACGTCTCATATGAAGCCACGCTCTAGCAAAACGCTCATCAGATAAGTGATTTTTATATTCAAGATAATCAAGAGCTCGATCAATATATTGCTGCTCAAAGCCCTTAGTAAGTAATTTACGAGTTAATCCCTGTCTACTTTGCTCTGCACGAGCCAAATAATCAACAGCTTTATGTTCCGCACTAAAGCAAAGCCCCGCATCGAGAATATCAGTCTCAGATTCTTGATTAAAGACAGCTCCAGACAATAGCTGATCTTCTGTTACGAGATGCAAATAACATGTGCGTATAAAAAAAGAAGGCCCCGCATCGGTCGTGATTTTCACACATCCTTGCGAGACCTGCTCCACAGAAACGATAACCAAAAAAATTAACGTTTGCTGAACTGGAATCTTCTACGTGCACCACGCTGACCGTACTTCTTACGTTCAACCATACGTGAATCACGTGTAAGATAACCGTTAGCCTTAAGAGATGTACGGGTATCTGGATCAATCTGAAGCAATGCACGAGAAATACCGTGCAAGCAAGCTGCAGCCTGACCATTCAAACCACCGCCACATACAGTAACAACGATATCAAACTTATTGTCATTTGATGTAACCAAAAGAGGCTGGCGTACAACACGAACCTGATCTTCGCTGTCAAAGTATTCCTTTACATCTTTTCCATTAACAACAATCTTACCTGAACCCTCGCGTACAAAAACACGAGCTACAGCTGTCTTTCTTCTTCCTGTTCCGATTGCAATATTTCTAACCATACTACTCAGCTCCTAATTAGACATCCATTGGCTGTGGATTCTGTGCTACATGAGGATGTTCCTCGCCTGCATAAATCTTGCAGTTTGAAAGAAGAACACGACCAAGACGATTATGAGGAAGCATACCACCAATAGCCAAACGAAGCGGATCAGTAGGATGTTTTTCAATTGTCTTAGCAAATGTATGGCTTCTAAGACCACCAACAAAACCTGTGTGGTGATAGTAAATTTTATCTTCAACTTTGTTGCCTGTTACAGCAACTTTATCAGCATTGATGATAACAACATAATCACCCATATCCTGATTAGTTGCAAATGTTACTTTGTTCTTACCACGGAGAAGAGCCGCAGCCTTTGCAGCTACACGTCCGAGAGGTTTTCCCTCAGCATCAATCAGATACCATTTACGGGCCTGTTCGTTTTCTTTTACGAAAATAGTTTTCATGTATATACCTTACTAAACTAAATAAAGTTATGAGCGATTGAACTTTGCATCATGTTCGCACGCATCTCAGCGTGAGCAAACGCTGATTTATATACGGGGATCTTTACTATATCCTAATTCAGTGATTTAGTCAATGAATCACTCTTGAGCTTTTGCAGCTTCTTCTTCTTTTTTTGCTTCGTTTTTATCTTTTATATCGGCCGCACCAATAAATATCGAAATCAAACCAACAAAGCCAGCAAGAACAGGTGCACAACCCTTTAAAAAATCAATTACGTTTGGGCCCCATGCAAGAAAATTTGGCAATACAGAAAAAACGGTAAATGCAATAAGTAATATACCAACAACAATAGCGGTCATTTGTTTTTACACTCCAAACAAAATCTTTATTCTTATAGGTTTCCAAAAGCTTTTTTTGGAAACCTACTTATTTAATTATACTCTATACGTTATCGTAATAACAAGAGCTTGCACTATATCTGCAAAATTACTGTAAGCGAGAAAGAACAGATGTACCAATTGTTCCATCAGGCATCTGCAATCCAAAATTATCAAGAATCGTTGCACCAATAATACCAAAAGTATCTCCTTCAGGCATTGGACCGGGATGCTTAAACTGCTTTGAGTATACGATAAAGGGGACCCGTTCTCGAGTATGATCTGTTCCATGGAAGGTTGGATCATTACCATGATCTGCAGTTAAAATAAGCAAATCATCTTCTTTTAACAGAGGAAGCAAGTTACCCAAATTAACATCAAACTTTTCAATTTCTTTTGCATACCCAATTGGATCACGCCGATGTCCCCACAAGGCATCAAAATCTACCAAATTGACAAAGCACAAGCCTTTAAAATCTTCTTTTGCCACTTCAATAGTTTGTTCCATGCCATTTACTGATGACTCGGAATGAATTGCTCTGGTAACACCTTCACCTACAAAGATGTCGTTGATTTTACCAATTGATATCATATCATACCCGTTATTCTTAAGCACATTCAGTGCTGTCGTACCAAACGGTTTGATAGCGTAATCATGACGGTTAGCAGTACGTTTAAACTCGCCTTTGTGCTTTCCGACATAAGGTCGAGCGATAACACGACCAACCTTCCATTCATCACGCATCGTAATATCACGAGCAATTTCGCAATACTTGTATAAAGTTTCAAGTCCCATCGTTTCTTCATTACCACAAATCTGTAAAACAGAATCTGCTGAGGTATACACAATCAAATGGCCTTCTTTAATTTCTTCTTCTGCAAGCTCATCAAGGATTTCAGTTCCAGAAGCAGCTTTATTACCGATAACCTTGCGTCCAGTGCGTTTTTCCAATTCCTGTATTAACTCAGGAGGAAAACCATGGTCTGTAAACGTAACAAATGGTTTTGTAGTGTACAGCCCCATCATTTCCCAATGACCAGTCATCGTATCCTTACCAACACTCCGTTCTCTCAATGAGCCGTAGTAAGCAGCAGGATGATCAACAGGAGCTACCTGCACCATTTTCTTTAAATTTGCCAACCCAAGTTTCTGAAAATGAGGAATAACAAAATCTTTTACTGATGCAGAGATATGTCCCAGTGTATCAGAACCAACATCATTGTATTCCGCTGCATCCGGCTCTTCTCCAACACCTAAAGAATCTAAAACAATACAAAAAACACGATTAAATCTACTCATGCATTCATCCTTACTTATAGCTGTTAATCAGCCGTTTCCGACTGCCCCAAATTATGGGGTCCAAACCCGTCAGGTAAAATCTCTGACAACAGATTCACCTTATACTCTGTTTTACTTTTTACAGTAATAACGATAAATGTATCAGGATCACAAAACTCTTCCATAACCTGCCGACATACACCACAAGGACTACAATAATCCTCCACCTTGCCTTCATGCCCACCAACGACTGCAATTGCCTTAAATCGGGTTACTCCCTCGCTTATTGCTTTAAAAAAAGCAGTACGTTCCGCACAGTTTGAAGGAGTAAATGCTGCATTTTCTATATTGCATCCTCCCCAAATGGTACCGTCCGCATCTAATAAGGCAGCACCCACCTTCCAATGAGAATAGGGGGTATATGAGCGTTTTAACATAGACATGGCAGTATCAATCATTTTTTCTACAGGCAAAGATGCAACTGAAGTTTTATCCAGCATACAATCTTACTCCTTGGCTAGCTTGACAATACGGCTTGTTCCCAGTCGGGTTGCTCCTAACGAAATAAATTTTTCTGCATCATCAAAAGAAGAAATACCGCCAGCCGCTTTTATTTTTACTTCATCCCCAACATACTTAGCAAACAACGCAATATCATCAAAGGTTGCACCAGCTGTTGAAAAACCTGTGCTTGTTTTAATAAAGTCAGCACCTGCTTGCGTTACCAGTTCACACATTTTAATTTTTTCATCTTCAGTCAAAAGACATGTTTCGATAATAACTTTTAAGATTTTATCACCACATACTTTTTTCAATTCTTTTATCTCATTAAGCACATAGTCATACTGTTTAGCTCGCAATGCACCAATATTGATAACCATATCAATTTCATCAGCACCATTAGAAAGAGCGTCTTGTGTTTCAAAGACCTTAACCGCCGTTGTATTGTATCCATTAGGAAATCCAATAACCGTGCATATTGCCATCTTATTACCTACATAGTCTTTAGCTTGCTTGACATAACAAGGAGGAATACAGACTGATGCCGTACCAAATGTAATCGCATCATCACAAATTGTCTTAATATCATCCCAAGTCGATTCCTGCTTAAGCAATGTATGATCTACATATTTAAAAACTGATTTCTTATCCATAAATTATCTACCTTTTACTTTCCTTGTCTTTCTTAATCAAATTACGGATTGCTTCAACAGCAGTACGCACTGCCATATCAGTATCATGTACAACAGGATTATCCAATCCCTGAGCTGCACGTTCTTGATTTGCCATTGTAAGAAATACCGCACCACAACGTACTCTCAAAAACTGCCCAACAATAAACAATGCAGCCCCTTCCATTTCAGAAGCAAGACAGCCCATACGTAACCAGGCTTGCCATTTATTTTGCAATTCATAACTTACAGGCTTTACTTCTGGAGAGTGCTGGCCATAAAACGAATCTTTTGACTGTACTACACCCACGTGATATGGGTTATTCAATGTTTCAGAAGCAGCCATCAGCGCATTGACAACATCAATATGTGCAACAGCGGGATACTCAAGCGGAGCATATTCCCGAGAAGTACCCTCCATACGGATAGCACCAGTAGCGACAACCAGATCTCCCCCCTTAACGTCAAGCTGCATACCACCACATGTACCAATACGTATAAGCGTGTCAGCACCACATTTTACCAACTCTTCTACAGCTATCGCAGTACTGGGACCGCCTATACCAGTAGAAGTTACGCTTACTTTTTCTCCATCAAGCGTACCCGTATATGTAATATACTCGCGGTTATCAGCAATAAGCTTTGGATTATCAAAATATTTAGCGATCTTTTCACAACGCTTTGGATCCCCAGGAAGAATAACATACCGTCCCACTTCTCCATTAGCTACCTGAATGTGATATTGTTTGCTTTGGTCTTCAGAATAATTGATCACCTTATCGACTCCTTTTCCTTATACAGGAAACTACCTAAAAAAAAGTAAGATTGCATTAAAGTTTATTATATCATACGAATATCTTTTTGTGTTGATATTCGTGATATTTTCAGTTATGCTAGTACTATCACGATGAAATATCGTTTTGTCCCTGTACCTCAGTTGGATAGAGGGTTCGCCTCCTAAGCGAAACGTCGGCGGTTCGACTCCGCCCAGAGACGCTCGTTTTATTACCTATACACGACCGAAAATGTCATGTATACAAGATTAAGATTT
The DNA here is from genome assembly GCA_024695475.1 of Treponema sp. Classification (GTDB taxonomy): domain Bacteria; phylum Spirochaetota; class Spirochaetia; order Treponematales; family Treponemataceae; genus Treponema_D. The sequence goes on along the minus strand of JAILIC010000008.1, from coordinate 90,740 downwards.
GGGGTAAAGTCATAGCCGACAATATGAGCATCTTCATGTAAGTACTCAGTCTGCTTATCACGCCACGCTTCAAGATTCTCATCTTCACCCTCGCGCTGTGCCATTTCCCAAGTAACCTGATCAAAAGGCACAACAGTAACACTGTTTACTTCTATTATGCAGTGAGGTTCTTCATTTCGATCAACAACGATATAACACTCCCCCATCACAGGAAGCGGCTCATTGTCAATGCTATATGACGCATACGCTGAAAAGGTTGCCGTTTTTTTACCACCAAGAACCAAAGCCAGTTGCTCATCTCCTGTAAAATTATGAGCTTCAAAGCTTAACTCACCAGCATACCGTTCCGTGGCATCCAAACCTGAGTTTAATGTAAAATTATTCCAATATTCACTGATTGTCATCTATTCATTTCCTCATACAGCACTTACCGATTCCGGGTAAGCATAACGATAAAACCCAAGATATAAAACAACGAAGGTATAATCGTAAAAACAAGAACTGCAACAGGCACACCCCATAGTAGAATACCACCAGGAACAATAATTCCTAACATAACCAGCAGATCAAAAACGATACCTACATACGTTGTAATTGCACCAGCAACAATAGACATCCACGCAATATCCCGTGTCTTTGACCACAACAGAATTGCAAAAAATGCAGTAAATCCGCCGAGACACAATTTAATAATGCATAAAACCACTTGCTGGTCACTCACCGTTACGCTCCAAATGGATTGTTTTTTAAAAGTTTAAATACTGACACATCCGCACCAAAAGGAACAATCGAAGGCGTATCATAATCGGGACTAATAACAAGATGACAGTCAAGACAATGGCGAACAAAATCACCGTAGTTTTCACGCGATACCGTCGGATACAAATACGGACCTTTTCGCTGCCAGTATTTTGTAACAACCGTATCATAGATAAACCAATCAGTTTCTTTCCTTTCTTGTAAAGCTGCAACCATGTTATACATGCTGCGGGCTACGCCAGCAAGCACAGGAGCTGGAAACGTATCACTGGTATGCATTGCCAATGCGGCATCACTTTCTGGGGCAGGGGTTAGAGCAACTATCCACAAACCACTACACCAAGGAAAAGGTGGCTCCATGACAACAGAAGCAACTGAGCTCCAATCTATTTCCTCAGGATTCCAAGGTCGCCACACTGATGTATTCTCAGAACTTGCAGCTAATGCAACTTTAAGCGCCACCTGCTTATTTACATACATACCAATAGAACGATTTGATGCCAACAATACAGAAACCGCTTTTTTTACTTGTGCCACATAATCAGTAGTAAAACTACCCGTTAATCCTCGGTTAAGAACATTCTTAAAAACAGTAAACGAGGTACCACCCCATCCTAAAATAGCCTTTCCACCTTCCTGATATAAATCAGTCAGCCGAATTCCTTTCTTTGTATAAAGAAAACATCCTCGGGCACGTTTAATCGTACCATAACGTTTATCAATTTCTTCTGATAATATAGTCATTTGACTCATATGCTAGAGTATAGCAGTTTTTTTTCGTTTTTGCTATGTGTTGACAGTATTGGTACTTTACCTAATAAACTAATAGATATATAATGCAGCATAAGTAAAGTTATTTTAGTATCAGTTAATGATATTACATTACTAAAGACATTTTTTTTGTACAGACTTTAATAAAAGGAGAGGATTATGGGTCAGAATTATTTTAATTCCATTCCGTGGCGGGCTGCACGCTTACAGCTTGGTCACTGTCGTTCAATGGCTAAAGAGGAATTTGCAGACGGCGTCAAAGCGCTTAAAGGTAAAAAAATCGTCATCGTCGGCTGTGGTGCCCAAGGTCTTAACCAGGGATTATGTCTGCGTGCAAGCGGTCTTGATGTAAGTTACGCTTTACGCGAAAATGCAATCACAGAAAAACGCCAGAGCTGGAAAAATGCTACAGAAAACGGCTTTAAAGTAGGCAGCTATAAAGAAATGATCCCTACTGCAGATGTTGTAGGGAACCTTACTCCTGATAAGCAACATACTCCTGTTATCACAGAAGTACTCAAATACATCAAAAGCGGAGCAACAATCTGGTACTCACACGGATTCAATATTGTTGAAGAAGGTATGCAGATACCAAAAGACATCACTGTTGTCATGTGTGCACCGAAAGGTCCTGGTACCGAAGTTTGGCACGAGTTCCAGAGAGGATTTGGTGTACCAGATTTGATTGCTGTTCATCCAGAAAATGATCCAAAACATGAAGGCTGGGCTCAGGCAAAAGCACTTGCTGTTGGTATGGGCGGAAGCAAAGCTGGTGTTCTCGAGTCATCATTTGTTGCTGAGGTAAAATCAGACCTCATGGGTGAGCAGACTATCCTTTGCGGTATGCTTCAGGCTGGTACCATCGTTTGTTACAATAAGATGGTAAGCAACGGTATTTCAGCAGGATACGCCGTTAAATTGCTCCAGCATGGTTGGAACGTTGTTTCAGAAGCTCTCAAATGGGGCGGTATAACAAACATGATGGACCGTTTGTCAAACCCTGCAAAAATCAAAGCAAACCAGCTCTCAAAAGAGATCAAAGACTTGCTCGCTCCATTATATCAAAAGCATATGGATGACATCATCAGCGGTAAGTTTAGTACCACAATGATGCAGGACTGGGCAAATAAGGATCACGATTTGCTTACCTGGCGTGAAGCAACAGGTAAACTGCCATTTGAAACAACAGCCGAAAGTAGCGATGCTATTTCCGAACAGGAATATTTTGACAAAGGGATCCTTTTGGTAGCCATGGTAAAAGCAGGTTGCGAACTTGCATTTGAAACAATGGTCGATGCAGGTATCAAACCAGAAAGTGCCTATTACGAGTCATTGCATGAAGTTCCTCTGATTGCAAACCTTATTGATCGTAAAAAGCTCTACGAAATGAACCGCGTTATTTCTGATACTGCAGAATATGGTTGTGCATTATTTGCAAATGCTGCTGTTCCAGTATTAGAAAAAGAGTTTATGCCAAAAGTTGATACTGATGTTATCGGTAAAGGCTTGTCATTAAAAGATACTGCTGTAAACAACACACAGTTGGTAACAGTGAATGCAGAAATACGTAACCACCCAATCGAAGTTGTTGGTCGCCGTCTGCGTGAATACATGACTGCTATGAAGCCAATCAACACTGCAAACTAAAAAAAGCGAGCCTTACTTAACCAGTACCTCTGATTAAGTAAGGCTTTTTTGTTAAACAAGCAATTTGCCTTTTAGATCAGATATTATACCAAATAAAGTGGTACAACATCACGATAATCTTTTTCGTGATAGTTAAACTTGTTGATATGAACTTGCACACTGAATGTATTACGTAATGATTCTTCAGTAATTACTTCATCAATACGTCCACTCATCGATGTACCGTTTTTATTAAGCACCAAAGCTTTATCTCCAATTTTCATGGCATGCGCTGGATAGTGCGTATTAACAATAGCAGAAATATTTTTTGTTTTAGCCAATCGAGAAATAGTATTGAGAATAATAAGCTGGTTCTTAAAATCAAGATTTGATTCTGGCTCATCAAACACAAGCATCTGAGGCTCCACAGCCAAAGCTCGTGCAATCAAAACCATCTGTAATTCACCTCCAGACATTTCGGTACACAACTTATCTTTTAGCCACAAAATGCCTGTTTCTTCCATTGCTTTAAGGGCAATATCCTTGTCTTCCGGTCGAGGTTGTTCAAATGTACCTAAATGGGAACTCCGACCGAGCAGTACCATATCAAAAGCGGTAAAACCAAAAGCATTACCTTTTGCCTGAGGGACATAGGCAATTTTCTTCCATAATTCCCGCTTATCATATGAATCAAGTAGACGTCCATCAACGATTGTTTTACCAGACTTCCACTTTAATAAGCCCATCATGCATTTTAGCATGGTTGTTTTGCCGACCCCATTCGGTCCTAATATACAAAGTACCTGCCCAGAGTCTACCGTAAGATTGATATTATTTAGAATCTGTTTATACCCAGAGTATCCAAAACATCCATTTTTTACTTCAAACGTCATGCCCAAGAACCTCCTGTTTTTCGTAATAATACAATAAAGAACGGAGCACCGATTACAGCTGTCAAAATTGATATAGGTATTTCAGCCGCACTTGCACTCCGGGCAAAAGTATCTATGACCATTAAAAATACCGCCCCCAAACTGATACTGATAGGAATGACCGTGCGATTATTACTTCCCATAAGCATACGTGCAATATGCGGTATTAAAAGCCCCACCCATCCTACCGAGCCACACATTGAAACTGATGAAGCTGTTATCATTGACGAAGCAACTATTATCAACATACGCATAATGTTTACATTCATTCCCATAGATTGTGCCTCATCTTCATTCAAAGACAAAATATTGAGACGCCAACGTAGTGCAAATATGACAAGAATGCCACAAACGATAAAGGGCAATCCCAATACCAATGTTTTGTAGCCTGCTCCAGACATACTGCCCATCAACCAGTATGTAATGGCAGGCAATACATCTTGGGGGTCAGCAACATATTTTACCAGCGAAACAAACGCCTGTGCTAAAGCAGAGACTACCATACCAGCCAAAACAATCATAATAATAGACGTTCTTCCTTTAAAACGACCGACATTATAGGTTAAAGCGCAAGATACTAGCCCCATCAACAGGGCAAGTAACTGTACCACAACAAGGTTCCACCCAAAAAGCAAAGCAATACATGCCCCAAACGATGAGCCACTGGCAACCCCCAATGTATCTGGTGTAGCCAATGGATTACTGAACAATCCTTGGAATGAAGCACCTGCACAACTAAGTCCGGCCCCAACAAATGCCGCTAAAATAATTCGCGGTAAGCGAACACTAAATATAACAGAGTTTTCTACGGCTGTTACTTCCGCCCCAGTCAATCCTGAAAAAAGGACGCGGATAGTGTCAGTAACTCCTAGTGTATAGCGTCCAAAACCAAGACATACAAGAAATGTCAAGGCAGGGAGAATGATGAGTGCTACAGTAACAATGCTTTTATTCTTGTACGTCATAGTCATATTTTTCCTTTCTGTTATTATGTCGTCTTAGGTTATAAGCCTGCAGCGTCACGAGATGGATGATAGAGTGTATATAAGTCATCCTGTGTCAGTTTTATACCATAAAACTCTTTATAATAGTCGCAGACGATCTTGTCCAAATCATAATCGGCAAATAGCTCCGGTTGGATTGTCTTTGCCAAAAATACCAGCGATAATGGGGAGTCTGAAGATGGTGGGCACCAACGATACATTCCCAAGGGAAATTTATAAACCTGTTTTTTCTGTACAGCCTTTACACTGCTCCAGTCATTACCGTCAACAGGACCGGCATAAAAGTCTTCTGGTAATTTTGGGTTAAAGTTAGTAAGAAATACCATATCAGGATTCCACTGATAAATTTGTTCCATATTAACTTCCACAACACCAGTCAAATCCTGAGGTGCATTTACACCGCCAGCTGTCGTAATCCAATACTGTGGAAACATTTTTTTACCATACGTTGTTATTTTACCATTAGCATAGGTATAAATTATCATGGCATGAGGCTTTTTATCTTCCGGTAAAGAAGCCACCCGTGCCTTGATATCTGCTTCGATTTTTCTACCATACGCAATCAACTTGGTAGAACGATTTGTTTCGCCAAGAACTTTTCCAAGTAAATCAATCCAAGCAGCATAAGTTTCTATCGTATTAAACTGTGCTATTGAGGTAGAAAACCCAACTGCAGGAATCTCCGCCTGATCAAATACTTCTTTTGCAGCCTTTGTTCCTGAATTGTAAAAGACAACATCAGGTTTCAATGATAATAATTCTTCTATATTAATAACGCCATTCTTTTCAAATGATGTTTTTGCTTTTGTAATTTCTGGATAGGCCTTTACTAAAAAAGAGTTTTTTGCAGCTGCCATAGAACTTGCAGGAATTCCCACTAACTTTTTAGCAGAGTCTGCATACAGACAATAGACAGATGGTAACGGCAACAGACCAGAAACAACAATACGATTAATCTTATTAGGAACCTCTACGGTATTACCGCCATGATCAACAACTGTATGTGTTTTAGGACCAGCAAATACCGTTGCACATAAACATAAAACCATAGATATAATAGAAAATACCTTTTTCTTATTACCAATACACATTATAAAACCTCCAAAGTGTACCGTTTCTCTCTTTTTTTTATTTAACACTCAGCAATATTTGTAATAAATTGAGACATCTCAGGGCTGAGTACCCGTCTTGTATCATCCCAACATAATTTACTAGAAACTGCGACATGTGGCAGTGGATAAAATCGAATTGCAGGATTGCGTATCAGTTGTTTTACAAGTGGATCAGCAACAACATCTGTATATGCACCAGATTGTAACAGTGTAAATATATCTTTTTCTTCTACACCTGCTTTATCTTGAGATTCCAGTAAAGCAGGATCTGAATTAAAAAGACAGGCTACCGTAATATTCTGTATGCCATAGAGACGGCGCAACTCCGTACGGATAGAACAAGACAAAACCTGTTCACCGATAATCAATATTTTTTTAGCATCCTTTGTTCTTTGTTCAGACCTGTCTTCCTGTACAGTATCTGAAGTCGTATCACCATTCAGTGCACGGCGTACCTGATCCAACATACAAGAGCCGTCTCCTAAGGGCACTCCAACAACATAAGGAATTCCATAAGTTTTTTGCATATACTTTGCAATTTCAATACCAGCATATGAAACTGCCACGTTCAGCTGTGCACAAGGAGCTTTTTTTACAGATTCCAGCGTAATACCCATACTCAAACTGGCAATAACTGGAATACCATTGCTTTTAAACAAATCAACAATCGATTCCGCATTGCCAAAATGAGCAAAATCGAGCGGACTCAAGCCCACTATATTGATCCTGCCATCAAGTTTTTTATACTCCACAAGACTAGGATCAAATCGTTTGAGGATAGCAATAGTCCCCATGGCCAGCCCCTTGTCATAAAAGACGACGCCTTTAGTATCAAAACCAAATGATGGAATACCTGTCTTCTGCTCCACTTCTGCAGCAATACCTTTGTAATCTGTACCTATTACCATCGGTACAGGGCTACCTAACAAAGCGGTAAATAAAGGTTTTGTACTCTCTGCAGCCGCAACAATACGTTTTATTACTTTAGTATCATTCCCTAGTACTGCATCCATATGTCGTAATCCAGAACAATACACTATAGATTTAGATTTCATCCACCGAGGTTCATCATATCCAAGGTAGTTTCCGGTACAACCTGAAGCATCATGTATGACTATCATGCCACCGAGTTCAAACAAAGCAGATGCAACACCTGAATAATCAGGTGCAAATGGTGGTAACACGAGACACAAATTTTTCATACGACGATCTTTGCCTCCTTGATTAATTCTGCGACATCAACACTGTGATAATAGGCCGTCTGTACCATATCCATGAGACGAATAACGCCTCCAAAACCATAATTTGCTTCATCATCCATAATACTCACCACGTGTGTGGAATTAGTCATATACCCACTGTTAAATCCAATACAGAGGCAGTCACTATAACTGTAATACTCAAATTTAGGAGAATCATGATGTACGGGACTTACCACTTCCAATTGTGGATAATGTTCCTGCAACCAAGCGAAGCTTTCTTTTTCGAATGAAGGTACTCCATCTATTGCCAGTAAACGTACCGTAAAACCATATTCAAGTAAGGTTTTAGTTAACGTAATAGACTTTTTAGATGCCTGAAAATCAATTGCAACCGGTTTACCATCAAGCAGTTCTGCCGTTTGACGCAGCAATGCAACAGCACGCTCATAATCCGCTTCTACATCAAAGGTAACAGTTTTACCCAGTGTACAAAGCGTATCCTGTAATTGCTTATATGCAGTCCGTATTTCATCTGGATTATAGGTTACATACGAAAGCAAAAAGGGTATTCCCAGTACTTTTTGCATATTTGTTGCAGCATATTTTGCCACAGGATTAACAACCACATTGAGGCAACTATTACGAAAATTACAAAAGTCATCAAAATCACTGCATTCTTTTATCTGTCTGATACGTATACCATTCTCCGAAAAGAGACGATATACTTCCGAGTTTTTATCTATAGGACAGTTATTTCCTATAAAGGAAACCTGTTGCAAATCAGAAATACGTTTTTGACTTTGTATACCTTCAGCGAGAAGGCTATACATAGTATTCATCAAACCTACCAATGGAGGCACTGTCGTATCTGTCTGAATAGGATTCATATGCCCGGTACGGAAGATAACATCAGGATACTTTTTTGACAGTTTTTCATTTAAGGCTTCGTGATCTGTTCCGAGCATATCATCAAGACAAGAAACAAATATCATGACTACGCGAGGGCGTTTCGGTAAAAACTCGAACAATTCATCAAGTGCCTGAGGTATTTTTGCTTCGTAATCTCCAGATACGATATCCTTTTCTTCAAGATACAAATAAGATACCTTATTTTTTATTCCATTTAGCAATGCTCCCAACGCTCCATGCCTACCACAGGCAAACGGTGCGACAAAAAGCATATATAACTCCGGAACTAATGCAGCGGTACGGATAACACCCCAACCTCCATGAGCGGGAGACTCATAAAACAATGTTTTATCAAAACAAGCGGAACAACACTTCATCAGGCAACCACACTTTCAAGATTCACATCTTCACTGCGACTGACAACCTCACGAGCAAGCTGTCGGTAACACTCTGCCATTGCAGAATCAGGAAAAGCTTCTACGACCGTTTTACCTTGTTCTTCTGCCTGTTGCACAATACCATCACGTGGTATAACCGATATAATGCTGCCACCAATTTCTTTTAAGGCTTCGTTAACAACGCCAACTTCATTTTCAACATTACGAGAATTTACGATAACTCCAGAATAGCGGGCATAGCCACGAACCCCAAAGTTGGCAATGGCACGGCTGATATTTGATGCAGCATACAGTGCCATCATTTCGCCCGAGGTTACGATAAATACATCTCGCGCATATCCATTACGGATTGGCATTGCAAAGCCTCCACAAACGACATCTCCAAGAACATCATAGAGCACAACATCTGGTTTATACGTAGTATAGGCACCCAATTCTTCAAGTTTATCAAATGCAGTTATGATGCCTCGTCCTGCACAACCAATACCAGGAGTAGGTCCACCAGCTTCTACACAAAGGATGCCGTTATAACCGGTAAACACGATATCTTCTAACGATAAGTCCGTCTCTTCATTTTCACGCAGGCAATCCAATACAGTAGTTATTTTTTTACCACCAACCAAATTCTTTACAGAATCAGATTTTGGATCACAGCCAACCTGCATAACTTTATAGCCCATAGTACTCAATGCAGCAGACAAATTCGATGTCGTTGTTGATTTTCCTATGCCCCCTTTTCCGTATATAGCAATTTTTCTCATATCGTCCTCTATTTTGTTTTCAAATTTTTATCGTTGTTTAATACCTCCTGATGCAGCCCGACTAGAAGCATAAATCGATTGTACATCTGCATCAGAAAGGTGTAACTTATAAAACTTGTTATAAAAGGTTTTAATTTCGGTATCTAAATCAATATCAGCAAAAAGCTCAGGCTGATTTTGTTTTGCCATCCACAACAACATGATAGGAGAGTCTGAGCAGGTTACATACCATCGATACATGCCAAGAGGTACCTTTTGCACAAGGGAAGAAGAAACAGCTGCTATACCATTCCAATTAAAGTTGCCAACCTTACTCTGATACAAGTCTTCAGGCATAAGTGGATTAAAATTATCGATAAAGATGTGTTTTGGATTCCATGAAGCTATTTGCTCGGCATTTACTTTAGAATTACCTGCATAAGCAGTGGCAACATTCTTTCCGCCACTAGCAGTAATCCAATAATCAGCCCATGACTTTAGACCAGGTACGGTAAATGTATTGTTATCATACAAGTGGATAAACATACACTCAGGTCTCTGACTATCCTGTAAACCAGACAAACGATCAGCAACAAGCTTTTCAATTTTTTGTCCATATTTGATATATTCGCTGTCAGAGAGGTCTACCCCCATTACCAGACCAAGTTGTTCAACCCAGCTGTTAATGGTCTCAACAGCATTGTAGTCTTTTATACTGAGGCTAAAACCGACTGCAGGGATACCAGCTTTTGTTGCAATCTCATAATCTTCCATAACGCCAGAAGCATATAAAACAACATCAGGATGCAGTTTTAAAAGTTCTTCAGCATTTATTGTTCCATTTTTACTAAATGAACTACTGATTTTTCCAATGTTAGGAACTACTTTAATAAGCATTGAGTTTTCAGCAGCACTAATAATTGCAGGATCAAGACCAACCAATGTTTTGCTGCCAAGTGTCAAACAATATACAGATGCCAGAGGCCATACAGAAGCTATAACAACGCGATTTATTTTTTCTGGAAGCACTACCGTATGACCAACTTGATCGACAATAGTACGTGTTTTTTGATTTGATGCTTTTTTAGCCCACATGCTATTCATTACAGACAACAGTAATAAAATAACGATAACCTTCTTACAATTTCTATTCATAAAAACTCACCTTTGTTATATGTTGCTAACATTAATACAACAAGTATAACTCCGATGTCAAGTAATAAACGAATAAAAAAGTAAGTTTATTTGTGTAAAAAGAATACTACCCCGCTACTTACAGCGAGGTATGTTGAAAAAAAATGAGTAAATCTTAGTCAAACAATGGATAACACTCAAATCCTGCGGTACGCAATTGAGTACCCATATCACCAAGCTCATTTTCTTTTACAGAGACGATATAATAGGTGATACCGCTAGGTCGTTTTTGAGAAGTAATCTGTGCAGTAAATCCTTTTTGTTTTAAAGTATCAACGAGGTGTTGTGCATTAGTTAATTCACGGAACAATCCAAGCTGTTGGCGTACCGGTTTTTCGCTATCGGCAGTTGCCTTTGATGATTGTTTTTCTTTTGGAGTAACTTCTTTTGCAGGACTGGCAGCCTGTGCTGGTTGTACATCATCGCCTGAGACTTCTGGTTGTGCCACTCCTAGACGAGGAACAAAATACCAGAACGGAGCTGGCAACAACGAAGCCTTGCCACCGACCACAGCAGCTTCTAAAGACGAGGCAAATTCTTTCTTAAGGGTATCACCATATTTTGCCTCTCCTGTGACATACCATAATGTCAATAATACTGATGGTTTTATCACTTTAAGGGAAGGAATCTCTGTATAAGCCTGGAGCACTGCAACAGGTTCCGTTAAATCTACCGTACTGTTTGCCCTACTTAGTACACTCCACTGCGTATAGAGACGTATATACGCCTGGATAGTTTCATCGGTTGATTTTTGCACTGCAGAATGTAAGTAACTATCAGCGGTATCACAATCACCATAACTTAAAGCACAACGGACTGCATCAATAACCAGCTGCTCAGAACTTTTTCGGGGCATATCTTTTGCATCCCCAGCTGCAATACCTGCAGCAGCTGCATAAGAGGCACTTGCATCCTGAAATAGTGACAACTGCTCCTGTACCGTTCCTAAAAACGCATACGTTGCACGTTTATCTGCCGCACTGACCGTGTTATCCAATTGTGTTTTGATATACGCAATTGAATCTAAAACATTACCTTTCTTAGTAGCTGCATCAGCAATTTGCCGAGCGCTCATAGGAGCTGCAAAAAGAAAAGATGACACACACAACAAGCAGACAGATACTATACAAGTACGGTTCATCGGGATACACGCTCACTTTGATCAGGCATTACCACATCAGGATCAACGATAGTGCCCTTCTGCTTTTTTTTATTCAGCTTTTTATCTTTTACTGCTGTTCCATTTGAATCAGCAGTATTTTTTGATTTAGGTCGGAATAAACAAAAAAGGAGTGACACAATCATGCCAACCAAAAAAGAAATAAACATGCTATAAAATACCGGTACATTTTCAAACGTACGGAAAAGCAAATTGATATTGCATTTGTTATCAAGATTGAGTCCAGCAAAAATCGTTACCAGTACCAATATGATGATTGTTCCCAGCAATTTAAGTGGCATTTAGAACTCCTTATAAGCTTCGCGACAAAGCATTACAGAAGGCAACAAGCCTCCTTAGTAACATGTAAACTTATCTAATTGTATCTATAACAGCCAATTATAGCAAGCTACAGTAGCGTACCTCTAAAGGTATTTCCAGACAAACTATCTAAATGCACGCGTACAAATGAACCGATTTTTTTTGCATCAGCAGCAAAAGCAACTCTTTCATCCTGAGCTGTCTTACCTAACAGTTCATTTGAATTATCACGAGAAATACTCTCTACTAACACATCTGCATCACGTCCTGTACGTTTCGCCATTTCTTCCTGAGTAATTTGCAACTGCAAATCGATAATTCGCTGCAACCGATCCTTCTTTACCTTTATCGGTACCTGATTGTCCATAGTACAGGCAGGAGTCCCTTCACGTGGGTTATAGTAATACATAAATGCAGACTCATATCGTACTGTCTTCATCAAGTCTATCAATTCCTGTACATCTTCTTCGGTCTCACCAGGAAAACCTACCATAACATCAGTTGTCATCGACACATCAGGAATACGGGAACGAATACGGTCTACAAGAGCCAGATAATCTTCTTTGGTATAACGGCGGTTCATTGCTTTAAGCATACGATTTGAAGCATGCTGTATAGGCAAGTGGATATGGCGGCAAAGCACAGGATTTTTTGCTATAACATCGATGAGCTCATCTGATAAATCCTTTGGATGACTTGATACAAAACGTACCCATCCTATCGGTGATTTTGTCTGTGCCAAATGATCTGCAATTGTCTGCATCAAACGAGGAAATGAACACAACTCACCATTACTTGCATTTGCTTCAAACGGTCCGTTATACGAATTAACATTTTGTCCAAGTAAAGTAATTTCCTTTACTCCATATGAAGACAAAACATCTATTTCTTTAAGTATTTCAGACACAGGGCGAGACAACTCCCGACCTCGTACGTATGGAACGATGCAGTAAGTACAGAAATTATTACATCCATGCATGATAGGCACAAACGTAGTAAACGAACCTTGCTCATATGAAACTGATGCAAACTGATATAATCCTGAGTCATCAAGATTAATTGGGCTATCATGATTTTCAACTGCAGCGATAATGTCAGCAAATTGTTTTTTTGCAAATGTTCCTACTACGTAATCAACAACTGGATAATCACGTTTAAGTGTCTTTAAAAGACGCTCTGCCATGCAGCCCATAACGACCAATGTAAGTGGACGAGGAACCCCATCCTTTACCAATGAAGCTGCCTTTTCAAGACTTCGTGTCTTAGCATCAGGTCTACACTCACGTACTGCCTTTACTCCGACATACCAGCCAAGCCGACCAAATACACGGTTTTCAGCAGTAGCTCGTACAGAACACGTATTAATAATTGCTATATCAGCAGTTTCGGCATCCTCGGCCTTTGTCCAACCGCGAGCAAGAAATAACTGTTCTACCGCAGCAGATTCTGCCAGATTCATCTGACAACCATAAGTCTCAAAAAAATATGTCATAAAAACTTCCTCATCGGGAGCTGTTTTGAGCAGACTCCAACGTATTCTGCATCAACATAGCAATAGTCATTGGTCCCACTCCACCAGGAACAGGAGTTATATACGAGGCCTTTTCTTTTACCTCATTAAAATCAACATCTCCTTCCAGATGAAAACCATTCTTTTTTGTACTATCCGGGATTCTATTTACTCCCACATCGATAACAACAGCACCTTCCTTTACCATATCTGCTGTTATTGTGTGAGGTTTTCCAGCCGCCACAACCAATATATCAGCCTGCCGGGTTATTGATCCCATATTCTTGGTACCCGTATGACACAATGTAACCGTACAGTTACAATCTTTACGTGCAAGAAGAATAGAAACAGGTTTACCAACGATATTTGAACGTCCGACAACAACAGCATGGGCACCATCGGTTTTTATTCCCATCCGCTGCAATAAAACGATAATGCCATGTGGTGTACATGGTAAAAATGCTTTTCGTCCTATCAACAAATTACCCACATTTACTGGATGAAATCCATCGACATCCTTTTCAGGAGCAATTGCCATAATGACCGCATCTTCATCGATATGTTTTGGTAATGGCAACTGCACTAAAATACCATGCACCGTGGTATCCGCATTAAGCTGTGAGATAAGGGCAAGCAATTCCTGCTGTGTCGTCGATTCTGGCAAAAGATAGGAACGATCAGCCATTCCTACTTCAACAAGTGCCTTTTTTTTACCGGTTACATACGAGACGCTTGCAGGATTTTCACCAACAAGTATAACAGCAAGACAAGGCTCTATTTCCTTTTCCTTTAACTGTGTAACACAAGAGGCAACTGACTCCCTGACCTCTTTAGCAATCTGTTTACCGTCAATAATTATAGCACTCATTTTATCATCTCTCCCGTAACCAGAGGATACCTTATTCATTTTATTATTGAAAAAAGGCATTAAAAAGGATATATTGCAAGAACACGTTTCCGTGCATTTTTGTAACCATATATCATTTTACTGGTTACGATACTATACTTTATTCCAGATAAAAATGCTATCGGCAGGACAAATTATTACTGCCATTTCTAGAGAGGAATACATGAAAAAAATTATACCACTGTTACTACTGCTGTTTGCATGCACTACACTTGTTTTTGCAGAGGGTGACGAGTACGAAGATGATCAAGATATCGATAATGACGACCCAGCATTAGAAATTGATGAGTCCGATGACATTTATCGACCAAATGGAAATGGTGATCAATATATCAAAATAGCCCTTATGGGAGAATTCCCTCTCAATTTTGATGACAAACTAAAAACTGGTGGTGCAGCTGAGATTGGCTATCATCGTTTTTTAAATTCCTTTGTCGCTTTAGGTTTTGACGTTTCATTTGGCTATAATCCAACTATTGGAAGTAATATGTTTACATATGTACCAATGGTACTTACTACCACTGTCCAGCCATATATTGGACCATTCGAATTTCCTCTTACCTTTGGTATAGGAGCAGCACTCGAAAGTTACCTCAATAGGAATTACTTTCCTGGCCTTATCCTAAAAGGTCAGGGCGGTGCATTCTATCGTGTTACCGAAAGCTGGTCCTTTGGTGTTGAATCAGAGTTTATGTACATGCCTCAATGGTACTCAAAACACAGCGATTGGAATGATTACGGTCTATTCCTGTCTGCAGGTCTCGTAGCTCGATATCACTTCTAACATTTTAAGGAAAAAACATACATGAAAAAAATACTAATTAGTGCTTTAGCAGCAACACTTTTTTTTACGCTTACCGGTTGCCAAGAAGAAATATTTCACGAAATTCGTGACGAAATTGAGCTTGAAGACTCAACTATCGGTGGAGATATAAACTCTATCGTACGGTATGGTGATTATCTTGTTCTTGAAAACGGAGACATCTACTATAAAAACAGTACGGCAAATTATTATGGTGCATGGTCAAAAGATGTAAACTCTCCAAACGACTATACGTATAAAGTAGCAGCAGATGAAAACTACTTATATGCGCTCGGCGCTGACTTTGAAGAAGATACCGATGAAGGTGAAAACGTTATCGGTAAAAAGACCCTGTACTGCAAAAACTCTATCAGCGGTGCTTGGACAACGGTTTGTACAATTGCATCCAGTACCTCAGCAACATTATTCTGTACCAACACACCTCAACCAGCTAACCGAAAAGCCTATATCCGCATTGGAAGTTCCGTCTATGCATTGAGCGGTACAACAACAACAGCAGAAACAAGCAATGGCGCTGGCAGCTCCACTCTTGGATGCGCTTTTTTAGCAGGCACCGTATACTTTGTTAATTATCTTGCCACAGGCAGTAACGAAACAGCTTCCACAGAAGCTACCTACATCTATTATGTCAGCGGAGATAACCTCTATTACCGTTCTTCTTCCAGCAGCGACTGGTCGTCAGGCTATGACTTAAACTGTGACACGGTAAAGAGTCTTTCGTATACCAGTGACTATTTTGTACTTGGCACCACAAGCGGTCTTCTTGTAGCACCTCATACAAGTGCAGGTATACCATCAGGAGCCTCAACCGATGACTTTGCAAACGTTTCGTCAACACTGAGCTCATATTACATTGTAGATTCTGTCCTTGCGGTAAATCCAAGCCTCTCATTATCAGACAATGCAGTTTATGGATCTGCCACTTATTCTGGCTCATCATCATCTACCAGTGCCGTATTTGACAATATCGGTCTCTGGGCCTATTATGCAAGCCGTGGTAAGTGGAACAGAGAATAATAATTATATTGATACATTAAAAAAGGCTATCTTTTCGAGGATAGTCTTTTTTATTTCTTTTACCAAATAAAAAAGCCCGACTTCCTATTCCTAGGAATTCGGGCTTTTCAGTAATAAGTCATACTTTTTAGATATGATTTAGATACCGTTATAATGGGTACGTACTTTTTCTTCTACATAAGCAACAAATTCATCAAGTTTGAATGTTTTCTGCGGTAAACCGCTATCAGCACGGAAACGTACAGCCACAGTACCCTCATCCATTTCTTTCTGACCAACAACAAGAATATAAGGAGTCTTATGTGTAGAAGTAATAGTCTTTATCTTATTCTTCATGTTATCGTCATCAGTATAGGCAGTAGCTCTAATACCTGCGGCAACTAAAGTTTCACATACCTTTTTAGCATAGTCATTAAAATCTTTACCAATCGGAACAATAGCAGCCTGTTCAAAATGTAACCATGCGGGGAATGCACCAGCATAGTTTTCAATAAGGATACCCATAAAGCGTTCCAATGATCCCAAAACAGCACGATGGAGCATTACCGGGTGATGCTTTTGGTTGTCAGCACCAATGTATTCTGCATTAAGACGTTCTGCAGATGGTAACTGATAGTCAAGCTGAATGGTACCACACTGCCACTGTCTGCCCAGAGCATCGATCAAGGTAAACTCTAGTTTTGGACCATAGAAAGCGCCTTCACCAGGCTGGATTTCATAATCCATTCCAGCTGCTTTACATGCGGCTGCCAAAGCAGACTCTGCATGCTGCCATGTCTTTTCGTCACCAACGTGATCATCAGGCATCGTTGACAGCTTTACCAACAGGTTCTTATCAAAACCAAAGTCTTTATAGACATCTTTTAAAAGATGACAGAACTTAGTAACCTCAGCTTCAATCTGTTCTTCAGTACATAAAATATGCGCATCATCCTGAACAAAGCCACGGACACGCATAATACCATGCAAGGTACCGCTTGGTTCATTACGTACACAATGACCAAACTCAGCCATACGCAATGGCAAATCTTTATAAGAGCGAGTACGGCTCTTAAAAATCTCCAATGCACCTGGACAGTTCATTGGTTTAATAGCAAACATACGTTTTTCACTTTCGGTGATGAACATATTCTGCTGGTAATGTCCCCAGTGACCGCTGCGCTCCCACAACGTACGAGGCATAACAGCAGGAGTATTTACTTCTACATAGCCATCCTGCACAACCTTTTTGCGCATATAGTCCTGCAAAGTAACATACATTGACCAGCCATTTGGATGCCAGAAAATCTGACCTGGGTCTTCCGGATCAAGATGGAATAAATCCAACTGTACACCGAGCTTACGATGGTCACGTTTATCAGCTTCTTCAAGCATCTTCAAATAATCTTTGAGATCATTTGGCTTTGCAAAACAAGCTGCATAGACACGGGTAAGCATAGGCTGATTTGCATCACCGTGCCAATATGCTCCGGCAACTTTCATCAGCTTGAATGCCTGTGCGTTTATTTCTTTTGTATTTGCAACGTGTGGTCCACGGCATAAATCCAGATAGCCATCCTGTTCGTAGGTACTGATAGTTTCACCATCAACCAACTTTTCGATAAGATCCAGTTTGTATGGTTCATCTTTAAAAAGCTCCAAAGCCTCCTGCTTTGTTACTTCTTTGCGAACAAAATCATGGTTTCCGCTGATAATCTTGCGCATTTCTTTTTCAACTGCAGCAAAATCGGTATCGGAAAATTTTGTATCTTTTGGAAAATCAAAATCATAGTAAAAACCTGTATCAATTGCAGGTCCAATAGCAATTTTTGTTCCTGGAAACAAATGAGTAATTGCTTCTGCCATAACATGTGCACAACTATGGCGGACAATCTGAAGTTTTTCATCTACAGCCATAAAAAATACCTTTCTTTTCTTTATAAATAAATACTCTACAAGAATATAGAGCAGAGTTTGCTTTGTCAAGTAAAGGCATTATAATCCCTGCAAAGACTGCTCCCCTCAGATATACCCCACAATTAAAACAAACCTTTTTAATATACTTAATGAAATACTTCTTTTAACAAGTCGCGAAGCGCCAGTCTGTCGGATTTAAGAGCAAAGATAAAGTGCCTCTTGTCGCGCAGTTCTTCATTCTTTTGTAAAATTAGTGCTTTTAAGTTTTCGTAACGAATAACAAGTTCCTGCTCGCGTGCATAGGCACGGAGTTTTGCTGCAATATTCAGCGTATAGCAAAAATCTACCGTAAACACTCCATAGAAAAAGCCTACGACAAGACAAAATGCCAGATGATTAGTAAACCAGTACAGCCACTCAATAATTTTTGGGTGAATCACAAAGTAATACACACCACTGAGCAGCCACCAGTAAAATGTATACTGCGGACAGATGATACCTTGAATATTGCCCCAGCAATTGCTGTAGTCCCACAGCTTTAAGTTCATACCTTTTATAAAGATAAGTCCACCTAAATATTCCATGGCAGTAATACACAACGCCATGATCGCAAACAGAACGATTTTTTGCATAATAGGACCAGCAATAATATGATACACCGGTACAAACGAAAGCATAAAGAGTACCGAAAGGGATAATCCATACAGAGGTAAATAAGGACCATGTAAAAATCCTGGATTTATCCAACGATGAGATGGATTGTTTTTAGAAAAGAACCTGCGCCAGAATACTTCCAGTGCCCAACCAAGCAGACTTCCTGCAAAGAATAAAAAGGTAAGTACTAAAAACACAATCATAACACTACAAGCCTAACACAAAATATGATTTTTGTAATCATGGCCCCGAAAGCATTAGGCAAAAACCTAGTACATAACATCCTTTTCAGGTACACTTATATACATCATAGCTTCAAGTAAAGACAATTTATGGACAAAAATACACCCTCTGTACTTGCAGAAAAAATCTATGCGGCTGTCCGTTTGATTCCACGTGGAAAAGTCGCAACCTATTCTCAGATTGCAGCACTTGCTGGTAATTGTAACTTACGGCGCTACGTCGGAAATACACTCCATAAAAACCCCAGTAACGAGCGTACCCCCTGTCATCGAGTTGTAAATGCAAAAGGCTTTTGCTCTGGCAGTTTTTCCTTTGGTGGTGAGCATGCCCAACAAGAAAAACTGAAAGCTGAAGGTGTTGTGTTTACAAATGGTCATGTTGATATGTCACGCTGTGCCCTTACACAAGAGGATTTTGACGTCATGAGTGCAGAACTGAAAAAAATCATTAGAACAAAGGAATAATCATTGAAACTCAAATTTCCTTATAAAGCAAAATGTTCCTGAAAAAACAGCTTATATTCTCGGCAATAAACAAGATGTTTATTCACAATTAATCAGGTTGTTTACTCAGGATTTAAAGTCCGACTTTAAAATATCAACCAAAAGACGACACGTACATCTGCCATTATTGTGACAATACCTCAGAAAGATAACTTTCTGTGTTCTTTTCAAGATATCTGCCGATAATAAAGATATGTCAGATATAGCAACTTTTAATCAACAAGTGCTTCAAGCGCTTGATGCAAAAACAGAATGGTACGATGCAAAAAAGTTACCAGAACTTCTCGATGAGTACCGTATGTTCCATACGGTTATCAGGAATCTCTATGATTTACTGGTAAAAAAGTCATGTATTACTGAAGATCCCTACAAACACGACAAAAAGATCTCAGAAGTAAAAACTCCAGATGACAGCTCCTTTGCCGAAAGCGATCGTGCTGGTGTTATCGGTATTCGTTTTTCTGACTATGAAAGCATGCTTGACTATATCTGTACCTATTATAAGTTTTCAGTAAGCTATATCTCCATTGAACGCATAAAAGCATTAGTGGCACTCAATAATTCATTTGGCTGGCTCGATTTTAGTCCAAATAACCCTAAACCAAATGCTCACGGTCTTGCAGAAATTATGTTTAATCTGCGCCAAGAGTCTGACGCACTTACAGCAAGCGCAATAAATGATAGTATTTCAAAAATCTCAAAGTCAGTTAAACAGATAAACGAAATCCTTAAAGAACTTACAGAGTTTCAAAAAGAAGTATACAAAGGCACTATTAGAAAGACTATTTTTGAGCATCCAAACTTTGATAAAGAAGCTGCTGAAAAATCACCTCAGGACGAAATTGCCCAAATACGAAAACTCTACACAGCTGTTATGGGTAAAGCTCCTTTCTATACAGCTCTTATCGATGAAATCTCAAAAGAGGATCATGGACCAGAAAAAGAACAGAGACGTGAAGCACTGTTAAAAAAACTGTCAGCGGTCGAAAAGAAAAAAGAAAAAGCCGTACAAAAGGTAGATACTAAATTACTGTTACTCGATGCACTTGCAGCTCTTACCGCGGTTGTTCCTATGTTGGATCAAATTATACAAAAAGTGCAAAACAACCATGATGCACTTGAAAGCCTCAATAATACAATTTGGGCAAAAATCAAAAAAGTATTTAGAAAGGCATTTAATCTGCCAGATCCTCCGACAGAATACAGGCTGTATATCACCGACGCCATCACACACACGGAGCGAACAGAAAAGATTAACTACAACGAGTTCTTTGCTCAATTAACTAAACGTTCTCGTTTTTATACATCCTTTTCTTCAAAGGCAAGCCCCAACTATAAAAAGATTGCCAACAGCAAACCTGAAGATATCATCACTTTTTTACACAAGCAGATATCTGAATGTCAGCACCTGTTAGTACAATTAACTGCACTTGATGAATTTTTCAAACACGCTATTCCTGTTGAGTCAGGTGTCAAGGTTAAAGGCTTAAAAATTGAACTGGTAACCCTAAAAAATAATATAGTCAAAGCCAATTCCCGCAGAGCAGAATATACCGCGCAAGTTGAAGAAGAAGCACAAATGCAAAAGCTAGGAATTTCAGATGAAGATAACTAACACCATAAAAACGTTACAGCATTTCTGTACGTTTTGTTTTATCCTCTGTTTTATATGTTCTTCTGTATTTGCACAGGATCAAGCAGAAGAAGAAAATTTTCTTGAAGATTTACAGCTGGAATTAGAAGAACAGGAAGGAAATCCAGATCAGGAACTTCAACGTCCATTTACCTATATACAATCTGTACACGCAAATAACCTCAATCCGCAAACTGCCTCATATTCATCCGAAGCTCAAATCCTCGTTGATTTATACGAGGGGCTTTTTACGTATAATCCTGTCTCTCTTGCACCAGAGCCAGCACTTGCAGAAAGTTATCATGTTTCGCGTAATAAATTACGATGGACATTCAAGATAAGACAAGATATCTATTTCAGTGACGGCAGTCCTATAACAGCTGCAGATGTACAACGCTCTTGGCTTACCTTATTAGCTACCCCACAAGCTCCCTATGCTTCCTTTTTTGATATCATAAAAGGGGCAAAAGAGTATCGTGCCGGAAAAGCAACTTCAGAAACTGTCGGTATAAAAGTATCAAAAGACAACACTTCCGTGATTGTACAATTACTTAATCCTGCCGGTCACTTACCGCGATTATTGTGTCATCACGCATTTTCCGTTATAGGTAAAAAACCATCTGTCTATAGCGGTGCCTATACTATTGCAAGCCAAACCCAAAATGAGCTTGTTCTTAATAAAAACGAGTACTATTGGAACGCGGCTGCTGTACATATCCCAGAAGTCCATATCTTACAATCAAATGATCTTGCCGAAAATGCTTTTCTCTATAACACAGGTAAAGCCGACTGGGTTGATGGCAGTATCGATATAAATAAAGTACTTTCTTCAAAATCCGTACAAGTACATGCCGAATTTGGTACGCAATACCTCTTTTTTAAAAACCGCAATCAAGACTGGAACACTCCAGAGTTTCGCAATGCACTCTTAACCGCAATTCCTTGGGATCAATTGCGAAAAGGCAATATGGTTCCTGCACAAAGCTTTGTATACCCCCTTACTGGCTATCCAAAAGTAGAGGGCTTATCATATACCGATTTAGATGAAGCTACAGAATTGATGGTTGAGGCACGAGAAAAAGCAGGAATTCCTCAAAATGAGCGTATAGTTATAAAATTCGCTATAATCGATGCAGACTATATGAAAGAACTCGGAAAAATCCTAAAAGAGGCATGGATACCTCTTGGTGTCGACCTTGTTTTAGAAACAAAGCCTGCAGAAATATATCTCAATGCAATTATCGACTGGAATGCCGATTTGTTTTCATATACATGGATTGGAGACTTTTCTGATCCGCTTACTTTTTTGGAGCTATTCCGTGGCGACTCCTCTCTCAATCCTTCATTATGGAGTAATCCTGAGTATGACAGCCTGTTACAACAGGCCTCAACAATTACAAACGATGAAGAACATCTCAAGCTTATGGCTCAGGCAGAACAATTGCTATTGGATAGTGGAATGATTCTTCCTATTGCCCATCCTGTCAGTTTAAATGTCATCAATCTTAAAGAAATAGGTGGTTGGCAACCAAACGCACTTGATTTGCATCCTGTAAAAAAAATGTACTTTAAGCCAGCAGCTGTAAGAATACCAAACCTTGTTTTATACAATAGTTTTTAATGATGTAAAATCAACAAAACTCTTCACAAACAGGTTTATTATCTCTATAATAAATATCATTTTAGTTTAGAGGAAATCATGGTTATCTTAACACTTAACTGCGGTAGTTCATCCGCAAAATATCAGGTTTATGATTGGGAAAAGAAAGAAGTTTTGTGTTCTGGCGTTGTAGAACGTGTTACACAGTCTGGGTCTGTTATTACTCACAAAGTAAATGGCGAAAAGTACACAGTTGAAAGCCCATGCCCAACCCACAAAGAAGCTATTGAATTGATTCTTAAAGAAATCACCGATCCAAAAGTCGGAGTCATTAAAGACATGAGCGATGTTGGTGCAGTTGGACATCGTGTACTTCATGGAGGTGATAAATTTACTAAGTCAGTTATTATCACTCCTGAAGTTTTGGAAACATTCCGCAGTGTACAGGATCTTGGACCTTTACACAATCCTGCAAACATTATGGGTATTGAAGCTGCACAGAAAGTTATGCCAAATGTTCCACACTGTGCAATTATGGATACCGCTTGGCATCAGACTATGCCTGACTTTGCTTATATGTATGCAATTCCTCGGGAATGGTATACAAAATATGCAGCCCGTCGCTATGGCTTCCACGGTACATCATTCTTGTACACTTCAAAACGTGCTGCTGCATTGCTCCACAAAAAGCCAACAGAATGTAATTTGATCATCTGTCACCTTGGTAACGGTGCATCTGTTTGTGCTGTCAAAAACGGTGTCTGCTACGATACATCAATGGGTATCACTCCTCTTGAAGGTATGGTAATGGGTACACGTTGTGGTGATCTCGATCCTGCCCTTCCTTTCTATATCATGCGCAAAACTGGTATGACTGCAGATGAAATGGACAAAGCTCTCAACAAGCAGTCTGGTATGCTTGGTATCACTACCAAATACACAGACTCTCGTGATATCGAAAACGGTATGAAGAACGGCGATGAATTATGTAAACTCGCTGTTGAGATGCAGACATTCCGTCTCCGCAAGTACATAGGTGCATACAAGGCAATTCTTGGACATGTAGATGCAATCGTCTTTACAGCAGGTATTGGGGAACACTCTCCTCTCGTACGTGGTAAGGCAGTAGAAGGTCTTGAAGATCTTGGTATCAAGATGGACGAAAAGAAAAATGCTCTTTCAAATACCAGTGACATCGAAACATGCATCAGCGCTGATGACAGCAAGACAAAGATTTTTGTTATTCCAACAGATGAAGAGTTGGTTATGACAGAAGATGCTTATGCATTAATGAGCGGCACATATGATGTACATACAAAGTTCACTTACAGCTTTGAGTCTGCAGACTATGTAAACAAAGCTCGTGATAAAGCTTATAAAGCTGATTTGGCAAAGCATCCAGAATTGGCAACAATCATGGTTCACCCGTAAGCACACCATTATAGCCATTTAGGTTATATACAAAGGACTTGGAAATGCTTTTATCTGTATTTTACAGATGCCGATCTCCAAGTCCTTTTTTTATGTATCAAAAATCGTAAACACTCTATTATCGCTGTACACTACCATCGTGTATTTTTTTAGCAACAGACTCTCCACACAATAGCCGTACTAATTCCATTGCAAATTGTTCTGCACAACCAGGTCCTCGCCCGGTAACAATAGTACCATCGGTAATAAAGGGCTTATCTTTATGGTATGTACTTCCCTGAATTACTGTTTGATAATCATCGCCAACATACTCGTTAAGCTCTTGTTCCATCCCAGGATATGACGTCCAGTTTTTACCTGCTAGGATTCCTGTTTTTGCCAAAACTACGACAGGAGCTGCACAAATTGCACTAACAATCTTTTTTGCATTACACATTTGTTTGATAAAATCCAAAGCTTGATTGCAATCACCAATATTTGCTGCTCCTGGCATACCACCAGGAATAAAAACAGCATCAGGCAAACATCCCGCAACTAAATCAACGTATGCATCAAATGAGGTATCTGAGCGTACTGCAATACCGTGTGCACCTTCTACTAAAGTATCACACTTTCCCTTTACAGGTATACTAACTAAGGTTACCGATACACCTGCACGACGTAAATAATCTACTGGAGACAAGGCTTCAATTTCTTCAAAGCCCGGTGCCAACAAAACAGCAACATGTTTCATAGTAATCAATTCCTCCTCAAAACATATTATTTTTTTGATATTATTGTAAATCTGAATAAATCGTTATAAAATATAGTATAATGAAATCAGTTTTACTTATCGACGCCTCTCCTCTCTTTCGTGAATTTTTAAAAGAAAAACTTACAAGAGAGAATATACAAGTTGAAATTGCTCAAGGAAAACGAGACGCCTTTATAAAAACAAATTCTCTACTCCCAGATCTCATCATACTAGATATTACTGATACTTTTGCAGATATAACAGATTTTCTTGATAAAAAACGCAATGATCCTAATGCACGAAAAATCCCAATTATTGTTTCAGGGCCACATATCGATAATGCCAAATTATCCCTACTCGTACAATTTGGGGTTATCAAGTATTTTACAAAACCTATAAAATTTGATTTGTTTTTTGAGGCGATTGGTACCGTTTTAAGGCAACAATTCTCTATTGACATCACCCCTTCCCGTATAGAATTACACCTCAATAACAATATCATTTTTCTCGAAATAGCACTTGGGCTCAACCGAGAAAAAATCGCAATACTTAGATATAAACTGACGGAACTCATTACATCAAACAAGCTTGACAATCCAAAGATGATCATCATGATAACTGATACAGAATTCAGTTTTGTCGATGGTGCAAATATCGAGTATTTATTTGATTGTCTCCTTAGTGATAAACGGCTGGAAAAAAAGAATATTAAAGTACTGAGTTTTGATACATTTGTCACCGATTTTATTGACGGGCATGTTTCACTTAAAGGTATTGAAGTATCAACAAACTTAACAAATGTTATTAATTCTCTCGTAGATAGCATTGGCTCAACTGCCGAAGACATACAAACGCTCATATTAGATAAAGTGTTAAAAGCTGACAAAAACGTCAACAACGGTTCTGTTGAGATGCGTTTTCTTTCTGATACAAACACCACCGTTGTAGAAGAAAAAAAAGAAGGCCAGGAACCTCGAATTGCAATACTTGATACAGATCCGTCTGTAAAAAATATGTTGACAACAGCACTAAGAGCAAGTGGGTACAAGTATGACCTCTATGATTCTGGTATGGATTTTCTTAACGGATTGGGCAAACATCACTATGATGTTGCAATCATTGATATCCTCATATCAGGATTATCTGGCTTTGAAATACTCAAACAGATTAAACAACAGCAAAAACATCTTCCTGTCATTGTCCATTCACCCACAAGTAGAAAAATGGATATCGTACAGCTATTTACGCTTGGAGCAGCATTATATCTCCCCAAGCCACAAAAACCAGAAATTATCGTCCAAAAAATAAAAGAATTACTTAACGGTAATCCAATCCGTACTAGGAAAACTCATGCTTAAAACTAATTATCATACTCACTCTACCTTTTGTGATGGCAACAATACACCTGAAGAAATGGTTAAAAGTGCCATCAAAAGGGGTTTTGACATACTTGGTTTTTCAAGTCACAGTATGTATCCCTATTCCTCTTTGTGGCATGTGCCAGCTCAACAACATTCGGCATACAGCGATGAAATTCGCAGATTGCAACGTGAATATACAGATAAAATCAAAATCTACCTTGGTTTTGAAGTAGATTATATTCATAAGATTTCCGTGCCATCTATGAAAACCTTTACAGAGTTTTCACCCGACTATCTTATTGGCTCTGTCCATTTTGTACAAAATGACTGCGGCATGTTTGCTATTGATGACACAACAGACAATGTACGCGATGGTATCAAAAACATATACAATAATGACGGTAAACAAGTTGTCTGTGATTATTTTGAAGCACAACGACACATGTTACAAAAAGGTGACTTCTTAATCTGGGGGCATCCTGATTTAGTACGAAAAAGAAATGCAACACTACAATTCTTTTCAGAACAAGACAACTGGTATTGCGAGCAACTAAAAGAGACTGCAAAAACAGCAGCTCATGCACAGGTTATTGCTGAAATAAATACAGGAGCAATAGCAAGAGGTGCAATGGATGACGTATACCCGTCTCCTTACTTTTTGCAATTGCTTCATGACGAAGGAGTCCCCGTAACAATATCTTCCGATGCTCATACAGCACAAGATATAGATTGTGCTTTTGACAGAGCCCTAGCAGCAGCAACAAATGCGGGATATAGAGAAATACACTATTTTGATAATGGTTCTATAAAAAGTCAGGCAATATGACACGATGTCACAAAACCTGACATATAAAAAATCGTATTAGCGATTCTTACGTTCTTCTTGGTTTTTGCAGTTTATGCAGAGAAAAGCATAAGGCAATACTTCAAGACGCTCTTTTGGAATTTCTTTATTACACTTCAAACACAAACCATATGTACCTCTCTGGATACGAACCAAAGCGTTATTGATTAACTGCAATCTATTAGCATCCTGTGCGCCCAAAGAATCAAGCATCGTACGATCAACTACATCTGACGCCTTATCAGCTTCATCGCCTGACTCTACCGGAGAAACCAAGTTTTTCATATCATCGCTCTGACTAGCCAAGGAGGCGAGGATTTGATCTCTCTGTGCGGTGAGCTTTTCTTTCATTTGCTCGACAAATTCTTTTTCCATGTCTTAACTCCGATGTTGACAATATAAGTAGTTTTGTAGATACTAATATACGCATATTTGCCTAAAAAGACAACTTAATTCGGAGGAAATGTGGCTAAAGAAGAGGCTATTGAGGTTGAAGGGATTGTAACAGAAGCATTACCTAATACCATGTTTCGTGTAAAACTACAGAACGACCATATTATTATGGCTCATCTCTCTGGTAAGATGAGAAAACACTATATCAGAATTGTTCCCGGTGACAGTGTAAAAGTTGCCCTCTCTCCATACGATTTAAATCGTGGTCGTATCATTTTTAGACAGAAGTAATTATTATTTACACGTCCAAAAGGAACCTGTTGCCGTAAACATGGTTCCTTTTTTTTATTTCTTTGTATTTTCGCTCGTAAAGATATACTTAAATGCTCTTGTCATACCGGTAAAACCATTAACAATAGCTGCAATGCACAAAAATGGTCCTATGGGTAATAAAATCCAAGAAAAACGGAATAAGTATAATCCCATTGCAAATGTCACTGCTTTACTTACAAATGACACCAAAGCTTCTGAACGTGTTGGTGCTTTTGGAGGTTCTGATGACCAAGAATAGGTATATCGGTAATTACTATTTTGCTGACGACCTTGGTTTTGAAAATTAGTAAACCATTGCCAATACGGATCTTCATCTTGCTGAGTATTGTAACCACCATAATATGCATGAGTATATGCGTTCTGTTGCGTATATGCATTTTGAGAACCATATTGCCCGTATTGATCATATTGGGCACGTTTTTCTTCATCCCCTAATACTGAATAAGCAGCACTAATACTCTTGAATTGTTCCTCAGCGTCCTTATCACCAGGATTTCTATCAGGATGATATTTGAATGCTAAATCACGATACGCTTTTTTTATTTCATCAGCAGATGCTGTTTTTGAAACTCCGAGTACCTGATATAAATCTTCCATACTTAAAAAATACCCAATTCCTATACTTGTTACAACAAAAAAAAGCGCAAAAAACAAAAATTTATCGTTTTATGATAACCCATGTAGCACCAGTACCACCCATTGATCGGTCTGGATGTCCAGAACTACCCAAACGCTTATCCTGTTCTATAAAAGTATGAACCATTTCTCCTAAAACAGGATCACTGCCATGAGAGTGATTACCCTTACCATGAATAATCAGTATTTTTTTCAAGCCCCGATTCTTACTCTCTGTAACAAAGGCTGCAAGGCGCGCCCATGCTTCTTCTCGTGTTAAACCATGTAAATCAATTCGAGCCTCAGGCTTCATCACCCGCAGATACTCACGGCTTTCCATTTTAGTCTGTTCATAATACTCTTCTGCAGCCGCATCTTTATCAACCGTACCATATCGGCGCAACCATAATTCCATAGGGGTGACGGACGTCTCTGCCTGCTTTTTCATCAGCTGCTCATATGTATAGCCCTGACGAGCCGCCTCCTTTTCTTCCTTTGTAGGGGCATTTGGCTTTTTATGCGATATCTGAGGCTGTGTTTGTTTAGGCTTTTTTTTGGCCTCCCGCTGCTGTGTATCCCACTGTGATAAAATATCACCAAAATCCATCATGTACCGTCCTTACTTTCTACTTAATAACATATATCTGATTGCTTTTTACCCAGCCACCAGTACCATTAAATTGTATATACATCCAAGCTCCTGGATGTTCCAATATTTCAACACGGGAGCCAACTGTTATTGCTGTAAAATCAGAAGCTTCAGAGGCAGTTTCTTCTGGTATTGAATACAATGAGCCACCTGCAAAAATACCATAGGTATGGTGCAGTTGTATCTGTAAATAGGCAATACCAGTACACAAACATAATAACAGAACAAATGTTATTACGATAAAATGCAATTTTTTAGCAACTACTGAAAGCACACACGCTATACCACATATAATAAAAACACATATGACAATAGTACGTAACAATACACTTGTTTCATTTTCAGAAGAAACGATACCTGCATCTTTTTCAAGCTGTTTTCTGCGGTAAACCACAGACGAAAATGGCAAGGAGTGGCGTTCTTCAATACGCAGCGCTGCAAGATTAGCACAATCCAACCCATTATCTGATACAACAATAGCAGGCACTGGATGTTCTTCTTCAACAAATGCAGAAGAAAACATCTCAGGTATATTTTGCAGATTGGTAGTTGTCACTTGTGTTTGAGCAGTATCCTGATTTGCATTTTGCACAACAGGTATCACAGATCTTGGCAACGTCAGTTCCACACGAGAACCATTATATGCACTGGCTGTAATAACCATTGGCGGTAAATTCCAGTCACCTTCTGTCAAAGGTTCCCACTCAAACTCTGCCACAGGAATTTTTTGTTCTGAAAATATAGACCCACGATTGTGGCCTTTTGTTATTTCATATTCATTAGTTTGTGTACAAAGAGCACCTTTTTGCAATTTCCAATCACATTTTAGAATTTGTACGGCATACTGAATATAAATAACAAACTTAACGGGGGTACCTACTACCGCATGAGCACCTTTTATCGGTGTCCTATCAGAAATTTCCTTTACCACCTCGTATTCTGCATCATCAGAATACACACCATGAGTAAAATGAATAAATAAGCGAGGCATAACCGTAGCAGGATCTTCTGTAATCTTAATAGGATCAAAAGGAAATTGATACTTTTCACCTCTGATATAAAAAATTATAGGAGACAGCACATATTCTCCAGGCTCTGAAAACACATACAATAATGTCACCTGAGTACCCATTACCGATTCTGTTCCTGTAGAATACACCGATTGCCTTGAAGAAACTAAGGATACCCCCTCCGGTAATGATTGTGGTCCCAATTGTATATCTTCTGGCATCGCCCCTGGAATAGAAATAGCAAATCCATTTTGCGTGTCCGTAAAACCAGAAGTCGAAATAGGTGTTATTCTCAAAGCCCTGATGACACGTTTATTTATCCGTTGAGCAAAGGGTTGTTGAGAAAACAGCAAAAAAAACAATCCACAGACAATTAGTAATCGAGTGCAGAAGTCTGAGGTATCGGATCTTGATTTTTCCATTGTTTATTCTCACTTTCTCGTATTCTAGAAAAAAGTACATTTTCCTCAAGCGAGGCTTGCTCTTTATTTTCAGAAACACTTCGAGCAACAGAATTTTCTCCCTGTGAACGTTTTGAAACCATCTGTCCCTCGGCTAATTCTAAATTAATTTTTGCATTGGTATTTGTATTATTAATACGTAATGCAGCCTTAAAACAATTTACAGCAGTAGTAAAATCACCTTTGCGATATGCTATAATTCCCAAATTATAAAACGAAGCAAATCGCAATGAATCAGGAGCCTGCTCTGATATGGAAGTAAAGTAATCATAAGCCGCGGCATCTTCATTCATCATGATATAGGTAGTACCCAAACCGTAACGCGCATAAAGGAGTACTTCTTCATTATTCATTTCCAAAGCATTTTCCTTTGCTTGCAAAAAACAAGAAGTTGCTTGACGATATTTTTTTTGATGCCAGTTCCACGAGCTTTGCAATATTTTCGTTGAAGCAGGCACATCAATACGACAAGAAGTAAACAGTACCAAAATAGTAAAGACAGTTCCTATAGAAAGTACTGATTTTAATTTACGAGCCACCGCACTAACATCCAGTTCATTACTAATGCAACCAACAATAAAAGAAATCAATGCTAGAACCAGAAATATGCCATGTCTATCAACACGTTCCGTTTCAAAGCCAACAACACCATCTGTCGTATCCGATGATATATCCTGCAGCAGTGTCAGAGCAGAACCGTCATGTAATGCACCTATATATCTGATAGACGAAACTGTATTTTTTTGTATGCTTTCTATACTTTTCTGAATACGATCAGAGCGCAACGCTGTCTTCACTTTTGTAACACCATCTCCAGCAAGTACCTCAGTTTCTTTTTCTTGCCCAAAACCTACTATTGATACAGAAATACCATACGTCACCGCCTCGTGTAATGCACCTACCAATGCCCCATCAGTCTCATCACCATCAGTAAATACCCAGATCGATTGCTTTTGTGCTATATTAGCCGGAAAAGCACGTATAGCAGCTTTTATACCCTTTCCCAAACTCGATCCAACGGCAGAACTCATATTAGGGCTCAAATTGGCTAACAGATTATCCAATGCAACCATATCTTCTGTCAGAGGAAGCATCTGTATACCATCACCCTTAGTGACGATAACTGCGACAGCGTTTCCTTTCAGCTTGGGAAGCAGCATACGTGCATATTGCGATGCTGCAGAAAGGCGTGTTGCTCTTCCTGGCATATCAGGAGCTTCCATACTATGCGAAATATCAAACACAAATACAACTGCATTACCACCACGTTGTACTGGCACCGATACTGTTCCCCAAGAAATACCAGCATAAGCACACACCAACATACACCAGCAAAATACAAAACAAAAAGTTCGTATTTTATATACATGCATAAAACGTGACAACGAATGAGTACCCAAAAGCCCACCAAAAGCTTTGACAATTACCGAATATCGATATATCACATACAACAGCACAGGAGGCAGTACTAACAAGGCAAAAAAAGCATACGAACGTTCAACGCTAATACTCATTTACACGACCTCCTTTAAATAGAGACGTCTTATACACCATGCTAAAGAAAAGGCTATCAAAGCTATTAAAACAAACCTATCATAATAGTAAAAATCATTTACTTTCATATAATAAGACTGTACCACCCGCTCATGACGCGCAATTGTACCCAACACAGAAGATAAATCTTCTACATTCTGCACGTTGTAATATCTACCATTACCGGCGAGCGCAATTTGTTCCAGAGAACGTGTATCAAAAGATGAGTCAAACATTCCCGAATATACTCTGCCCGTCGTCGGATCAACATATTCAAACGGAACACTTCCGTTAGTTCCAATACCAAGTAAATAGACCGCAATTTCATATTTAGAAGCTAATAAAGCCGCTGTCTCAGGATGAATAAAGCCAGCATTATTTTCGCCATCTGTAATAAGAACAATACATTTTTTTGGGGCCTGAGATGCTACCAAATGATATACAGCCGTCGAAAGCCCCGTACCAATAGCAGAACCTGATCCCCACTCTCCAACAACAATACTATCAAGTTTATCAAAAAACGACAGTGTATCCATTGTCGGAGGAACTACTACCGCAGCCTCGCTAGCCATAACAACAAGTCCAAACGACACACCGGTATTTTGTTCAACAAACGTATGTATCGCCTGTCGTGCATTATCCAGACGTGTCATAGAACCAATATCCCTGGCAGCCATAGAGGGGCTTGTATCCAACACAAAAACAATGTCCGCACCACGCGAAGTATATACACGCTCCTCATGATGTATGACAGGATTAGCTACTGCAATTACCAGACATATATACCCAATGATTACACAGCCAGAAGAAAGCAAACGCGCGAATGCAGCAGGACGATTATTCCAAACAAATAATTTACCACCCCAATCCTGGAGTATCAAAGGAAATGATATACGTGAAAATAATTTTAGAGAACGCAATATATAGACAAATGGTATGCCCAGCAGCAACGCGAAGGCTCCTGGATAAATAAAATCAGGCATTACTACCACCTTCAAAAAAACGGATACAACCAATTGCTTCTGTAAGCAGCAAAGATCGCTCATGCTCTTGTAGCTCAGGTTGTTGCACGGAGTTTTGAGCAAACCTGATATAGTCACAACGAGCAAATAAGGCACAAAGATGTTCTATGCCCGCAAGCTGTTCTTCTGATATCATGCCGGCCATAATATCTTCCGTAAAACAGCCCGACAGCCGATCTGCTGTGACACTTTCAAAAGGATACGCAAAACGATACGACAGATACCCTCGAAGCGTTTTTTCAATGCGTTCGCACACAACAGATTCAGACACAGAAGTACCAAGCCGTGACGTTTTTCGTAATTCACGAACCGCGCCGGCTGCATTATGGCGATACTTCATGAGAGTAATCAAACTGCGCATTTTAGCCATGATATGATGAAAATGTAATAAAATACGTACCACTATTATGCACAGTATTATAAGGACAATGACACATACATAAACAATATAACTCGTACCAGGCAGCAACAAGGGAGGAAAAACAGGTCGTAATGTCGTATAGCCCCCCTTTTCTGCAAGCGAAGCTATAGTAACAGGCTCCAGTTTTACAAAAACAGATGCATCATACGCTCTACTTTCTGCCGGAATCATATCACACAAATCAAAGGCAGGAATGGTAATATTACCCGTTCTCCAAGGGACAAACTGGATAACAAGCACATAATATCTATTTGTTCTTTGCAACGTCATAGTTTTAATCGAACAATCATCAACCAACCCTGCAAAAAAATGAGCATCGTTGTGTAACGTCACTAAAGATACCCCTTCTTGCAATAGAGATTCTGGTGATTCAAATGAAAAGTGTATTTCAGCAGGGTCTCCCACATAAATATCTTTAGGCATGACTATCTGAGAAACCTTTTCAAGATCCAGAGCAGAGACATACGAAGCCGGAAAAAGCATAACTGCAAAAATGATGTATATAAAATACCATTTTTTACTTTTAGTTTTCATATCAAACCCGTTCCCGTTGGCTAAAAAAGGCAGCAAGTGTCTGATCAATTGAGTCTGAAGTTGACAGTACAACAGGGAATCCAGCTCTACGCCTACAAAGTTTTTTCCAGGCATCAATACGCTTACGATATGTAGTTGACCAGGCAGTTTTAAAATCATCTACCGATGTCGGCAATAAAACACCTTTTTCCGATTCCACATCATAAAAAGATACGGTACCACAATCTGGTAACGCTTTATCTTGCTCATCGGTAATACAAATGGCAACAACATCATGTTTTGACGCAAGCAGAGCAAAAGGTTGTTCCCATCCCGTACAACGAAAATCAGAAAGAATAAATACAAGCGATCTCTGACGCAACAACTTTCCAGTTCCGGTCAATGCCTTCCCCAAAAATGAGCCACGCTCTTTTCGAGCAGGAATTGTATCAAAACGCTTAAGCAATGCCATTGTTTGTTCAAATCCCCTTTTAGGTGATACAGAATAAAGTATGGATCCGTCAAAAAAAACAGCCCCAACAGGACTGGAATTAAGCTCCGCAGCAAGCGTCAACAAAGCTCCTGTTTCGCAAGCAGTCTGTAAACGAGAACATCCGCCCCCCCCTGTATCCATAGACAAAGAACAATCGACAACCAAAAAAACAGGTAACTCTTTTTCTTCCTCAAATTGCTTAACAAAAGGTTTGTCCATACGAGCAGTAACATTCCAATCAATAGAACGTACATCATCACCAGGTAAATATTCACGTACCCCATCAAAGGTAATTCCCTGTCCTTTATACAATGACTTAAATCCACCACCTCGCATACTTTCTGCAAGAGTACGAGCAGTCAATCGTAATAAAGTAGCCCGTCGGACCAGAGACTCATGTCCAATAAAAAGAGAGCGTTTCATAGATTACGGAACCGGCATTAAATCCAATATCTTAGCAATAAGATCATCAGTTGTTACACCATCAGCAGCAGCCTCATATGAAAGTACCAGTCGATGACGCAACACAGGAGCTGCAACAGACTTAATATCTTCAGGCAGGACAAATGAACGTCCTGCAAAAAGAGCAGTTACTTTTGCGCACAACAATAAAGCAATACCTGCACGAGGAGAAGCCCCGTAAGAAATATACTTTGTTATATCATCCTGAGATTTCAAAACATTCACAGATCGATGCATTGAATCCTTATGCTCAACAACAGGGCGTGTTACCGTTATCAATGAAACAATATATTCAATAATTGCATCATCACAGACAATCGCATCCAAATACTGGCGGAACTTTTTTAAAACATCAGGCGTAAAAATAGGTTGTACTGGAATATCCGATGCTTTTCCAGATGTCTTTACAATAGAAATTTCTTCAGCAGGAGACGGATAAGGAACCGTTATTTTCAATAAAAAACGGTCAAGCTCAGCTTCAGGCAAACTGTATGTACCCTCTTGTTCTATAGGGTTTTGTGTTGCAAGTACAAAAAATGGATCAGGGAGAGGATACGTTTCCTCGCCTATGGTCACCTGATGTTCCGCCATAGCTTCAAGTAACGCTGATTGTACTTTTGCAGGAGCTCTGTTAATTTCATCTGCTAAAAGTACGTTAGTAAATACGGGTCCTTTACGTACCGTGAAAGAACCATTACTTCGATCATAAATTAAAGTACCAGAGACATCTGCAGGTAATAAGTCAGGAGTAAACTGAACCCGCTTAAAATCTAATCCAGATACTTCAGAAAAAGTCTTTATTGCCAAAGTTTTTGCAAGTCCAGGAACACCCTCCAAAAGAACATGTCCTCCAGCAACAAACGCAGTAAGAATACCTTCAATCACAGCCAATTGACCCACCAGTCTTTTCGATACTTCCCTGCGACACTGATCAATAAGTGCACGGCATTCGTTCAAATCAGCCTGTGTAATATCATTTTTTTCCATCTTCTTACCTCAAAAATGCATATTTATGCATAATTAGCTTGACACAACGTATATATTTGTTAATAATTTACTGTATCATGTTAAACCCTTTAGCACAAGAATTAAACAACGTATTAAAAAATACTGTAGCAGATGCACTTCTTTCCGATCTTGGGAAAAGAATGTATTTTCCAAAAGGCATTATCGCACAAAGCGCCGAGGCCAAAAAATTAGGAAAAACAGCAAATGCAACAATTGGAATGACTGTGGTAAACGGATCTCCTGTAATTCTTCCATGTATTCAGGAAACCGCTCCAAGTTTCACTCCTCGGGAGTTGGTAGCATATGCACCAACCGCAGGACAACCTGAACTTCGTACTACATGGAAAGATAAAATTCTATTAAAGAATCCATTGCTAGAACGAAAATATATTTCACTGCCTGTAGTTGTACCAGGACTAACAGCCGGTATCTCCTATATGGCTGATATGTTCATCGACAAAGATCACCCCTTACTGGTCGCCGATCCTTCATGGGATAACTACGCATTGATTGTTGAAGCCCGACGAAATGCGGAACTCAAGAGATTTACCTTATTTAATGAAAACGGATTTAACCTGAAGTCATTTGAAGAAGCTATACAAAAGCAGGCAAAGAAAGGTACGGTAGCTGTACTTTTAAACTTTCCACAAAATCCTTCAGGATACAGCCCTACTCATGATGAAGCTCTTGCAATATGTGAAATTATAAAACGAGCCGCAGATAGTGGTACAAAAATGCTTGTCGTCTGTGACGATGCCTATTTCGGTCTTAATTACGAAGAGGCAATTGAAAAGCAGTCATTATTTGCATATCTTGCCGACATCAGTGAAAATGTACTTGCTCTCAAAATCGACGGCCCTACAAAAGAAGATTTTGCATGGGGATATCGTTGTGGATTCATAACATTCGGTTGTAAAGGCATGACAGGAGAACAGTATGTAGCATTATCAACAAAATTGATGGGTATCATACGATCATCTGTATCATGTTCTTCAACACCTGCACAAACTATGCTGCAAAGAGCATTTATTAACCCAGCTATCGAGCATCAGAAAGCATTTTTTAGAAAAGTACTCGAACGCCGCTATGCACTTGTACGAGCTTTTGTAGATACACACTCATCAAAAGTGATACGCCCGTTACCATTTAACTCTGGATATTTTATGAGCCTGTCACTTAATGGAGTAAACGCAGAACTACTGCGTACTACATTATTAAACGAAAAAGGTATCGGAACTATCTCTATCGATGAAAAAACATTACGTATTGCATTTAGCAGTCTTGATGAAGACAAAATAAACGATGTATATTCTGCAGTATATGAAACTGCAGAAAAATTATATTCACAATCTCATTAAACTGCCACTTATAGCAATCACACTCACTATCTTTTCTGCTTGTGCCAATAAAAAAATAGACTCCGTTGTTACAGTATGGTCAAGCAGTAGAGATTTTGTTCCTTATGCAGAGTTTTTTAATACCATACAAGACAATGTAAAAGTTGTTGTTCTTTATAAAGAAAACCCAGGAACACTGCTTCCTCTTATAAAAAATGAATCTCAACCGGATATTATTGTAGGAAATTCTCTGAGAACTGAAAGTACCCTCAAATACTTTAAGTCTCTTAACTACTTATTTTCATCAAAAGAAATAAACAAAAATGCCTTTTATCCACAACTATTAGAAGCCTGCAAAAAAAATGGCTATATAAAATGCATTCCTGTCAGTTTTAATCTACCCGCCATTATCTTTTCACAGACAAACGAGTCTCTTATCACAGATAATTATATGCTCTCATTAGATCAAATCCGTTCTCTTGGACAGGCATATAATGAAAAAAATGAAAACGGACTCTATACAAAAATGGGCTTTGCTCCAGAGTGGGATGATCAGTTTTTATTTTTATCAACAATACTCAAAGGCGCATATTTTCATGAAAAAAAAGATGTCCTCAATTGGAATGAAGAGGCTCTTTCCAATAGCATAACCTATCTCCGTCAATGGATTACTGAAACAAATACCTCCTCTACAGATGAAAGAGATTTTGCTTTTAAATACTTATATACCCCAAAGTATCAACAAATCATCAATGGAAGATGTTTATTCAACTACATGCAGAGCAATGAGTTATTCCTCCTTACTCCAGAACAAATAGACAATATTGATTTTCGCTGGATACACAATGACAATAAGATCCCTATCGCAAATCCGATGCTGACGCTTGGTATATATAGAAGGACTAAAAACAAAAAAGGTGCAGAAACATTCATCAAATGGTTTTTTACAGAAATGGCTCAAAAACAAATGCTTGAGCACATTCAGTCAATGCATCTTAATACCACTGATTTTGGTATAGCAGGTGGTTTTTCATCTCTAAAAGGGGTAAATGAACACATATTTCCTGTCTACTACAATGCCTTGCTTACAAACATGCCTGTAGATACTTACCTTTATCCTTTACCAGCCATGCCTATCCAATGGGAGCTTTTAAAAGAAAAAGCGGTCATACCATACATATCAGAAAGTGTCAACACAGGCATAGAAGACCAACAATCCATTCCGTCCATATCAAAACGTATATCAGAGTGGGATAAGCAGAACTTTTAATTTTTCTAAACTTTTATTACGGCCTTCCGATATTCTAGATAGAAAATAAAGTATCAGGAGGCTGTAATATGATCAGCAATCTCGGTTCACTAAATGCATATTCCTATAACAGCTTCGTTTCTGCAAACGCAACTGGTAAATTATACGTTCCTGTAAAACCGATGTCTGTTGTCTATGCACAATTTGACCATATTTCAGGCGTAGCTGCAAAAAGCGGACAACAAGGCGTTTCAATAAGCAAGATACAAATACTCAATACTTTGATAGACAGACTTTCAAAAATCCAGACGCAACCACAACCAGAAATAAAACTCACTGGCATCTCTGATGAATATGCCGATGCTTTAATCCATAACTATCAATCTCAAATAGAAAGTACCGTACAGGCAGCAAAATCTGCCCCCTATGCTCTCGCAGGTGTACAACCGGAAGCAGGTGCTCTGTTTAGTATCGCAGTATAAATACGTACATCCTGTACAACATCAAATTCTGCAAAGCCTTGCTTTTACCATTTATAAATGATACTATTATGGCACTGTCATTCTAAAACAGAGGTCTGTATCATGCCGTATTCAGAACCGACTAATCTCGGTATTATTGCCTGTCCGGGCGGTGAGTCTTTTGCAGAAGCTGTCATCGCACATCTAAGAAACATGTACAAACATCGTTTCACCCTAAAAAACGATGTTATTTCCAAACGTTATGAAATCGAAAAAAACTCTCTCATCAAAAACATGAACTTGTACAATGATTTGTTCATGTCTGACGTATGTATGAGAGGTGATATCGATGCATTCCGTCCGCCAGTATTCAAAGTAAATGCACGATTCACCTACTTTATGAACGGTGAATTTAAGACTGAATTACAAGACACCGTCAGAGGTAAGGACATCTATATTTTCCAAGATGTAGAAAATCATGAACCACTTACCCTTAACGATGGAAAAAATACATTATCACTGTCTGTCAATGATCATGTAATGTCCTTACTTGTAACTATTGATGCAGTACAGCAAGCTGGAGCAAAAAGAATTACTATCGTTGTTCCTGCATACCCATATAGTAGACAACATAAAAAGAAAGGACGTGAAGGTCTAACAGCCCGAATGCTCGGTCACATCTATGAAAATCTTGGTGTAAACCGAATCATAACATTAGATTTGCATTCTCGTGAAATAGAAAACGCATTTAGCCTTACCCACCTTGAAAACCTTCATGGCAGTTATCAAATTATACGAGAGCTAGGTAAGATCGTTGATCTAAAGAATGGAACAGAAGACTTAGTAGTCGTTTCACCAGATACGGGTGCCATCGATCGCAATAAATTCTATGCTGCTGGTCTTAAATTACCACTAGCAATGATCTATAAAGAACGTGACTATTCTATCGTTACACAAGATGCACATAGCACCAATATTAAGTCTATCAAATTACTCGGTGACGTTCATGGTAAAGTAGCATTCCTTGCTGATGATATGCTCGGCACTGGAGGCACCTTGCTAAAAGCTATGGGATTCCTCAAAGAACAGGGAGCTACAAAAGTTATTGCAGCTATTAGTTTGCCATTCTTTACCGGTAATGCTGTTGAGCAATTTGATGAAGCTTACAAACAGGGATTATTCTATCGTATCATCGGTACAAATGCCGTCTATCACTCAGATCTCCTCAAGAGAGAGTGGTATATAAGTACAGATGTAAGCGGTCTGTTTGCAAACGTCATTATGCGCATTCATCATGACCAATCAGTTGGTGGTTTACTTGAAAACCGCGATCTGATAGAAAAGCTTTTAAAATAAAACTTTAAATGCAATGACTCTTGACGCTACTGTTCTAAGTGTTGATATCGGTACATCGTCACTAAAGGCAGCTCTTGTTTCTAGTGATGGTAGTGTCAAAGCTTTTTCCCAGCAGTATTTTACAGCTAAGTCAGAGACCATTGCATTACAATGGCTCTCAGCTTTATATAAAGCTGCAGAGTCTTTTGTTCACTTACGCACAACCATACAAGGAATCTGTATATCAGGCAATGGACCAACACTTGTATCTCAAAACGGTACAACCCTTTTATGGAATCATACCTTACCAGCTGCAATTACTGATAAAATACAAGCTTTACATTCACCATCGCTTTTTTTGCCCCGAATCCTCGCATACCGGGAATTATTTCCAGAGCAATGGAATGCAACACCATTTTTATTATCAGGTCCCGAATTTGTCATATATGCATTAACAAAGCAGGCAATAACCATTCTCCCAGAAATACGATATAAGCCTGCCTATTGGTCAAAAGATGATTTGCAACAAAACAACATTCCTACAACAAAGCTACCGCCTTACATTGCACCTGCCCAATATATAGGACTCACTACACCAGAGGCGACACACTCCCTTGGACTCCCAAAAGCTATACCCGTCTTTAGTGGCGCACCAGATTTTGTCGTTGCCCTCGTAGGAACAAACACATTACACGCTGGAGCTATCTGCGACAGAGCTGGCTCCAGCGAGGGACTCAACCTCTGCACTAATACGCCATTATCAGATTCTCGTATACGTACGCTTCCATCTATCATTCCTGA
Source organism: Treponema sp. (assembly GCA_024695475.1). Lineage (GTDB taxonomy): Bacteria > Spirochaetota > Spirochaetia > Treponematales > Treponemataceae > Treponema_D. The sequence continues at coordinate 49,362 of JAILIC010000008.1, read as the reverse complement.
TTTATGGAATGCAAGCGTCTTACTTCCCGCAAGCGGAGTCTATTTTGCAGAATACAAGCAGCACATTGAACAGGAAACACAGCGATCAATTTCATACGATGAACTCGTCAAAAACAGCTACCAGGATACACATAGTCCCGGTTATAGCATCTTACAGACGTTAGCACAAAAAACGAAAGAAGGCTTACAATTACTGCAAGCAAAAGCCCTTGAAGCACATATAACTATTGCCCCTGTCATTTCTATCACTGGTGGACAAACAAAAAGTCAAGAATGGATGCAATTAAAAGCAGATTTGATATCACAGCCACTAGGTATTACTAGTTGCAACGATGCAGAATTAATTGGAGACGCCATACTCGGCTGGGTTGGACTACAAGTTTATCAAAGTATCACCCACGCAGCAGAAAACATGGTAAAATATAAGATAATCTACAAACCAAGGAATTAAAAATAACTATGAAAATACACAGATTACCGTCTCATATTCGTACTATTATTTTTGACATTGACTCTACTCTTTATACAAACGATACCTATGCAAGAGAATTAATACAGGCACAACTCCGCCATTATGCACAATTAACAAATCAGCCATATCCTGAAATAAAGCAAAAAGTAGAAAACTATCAAAAAGAATGGTCAAAACAACATGGCGGAAAAATACTAACACTTGCAAACACAATGCTGCAGCTCTTTGGCATCAGCATCGAAACCTCAATCGACTGGAGACGCACGCTATTTACACCTGAAGCATTCTTGTCAAAAGACGATTGTTTAATAAAAACAGTACAGACCTTACGCAAACGCTATCAACTTATCTGCGTTACTAATAATCCAGTGCTACCAGCCACAAAAACACTTAAGGCTATCGGAATAGACCATCTTATTCCGACAGTAATCGGTATCGATGTTTGTCATGTATCAAAACCTGCTCCAGAACCATTTTTACTAGCTGCAGAAAAAACAGGTGCTCAACCAGAGGAGTGTCTCAGTGTCGGCGATAGATATGATGTTGACCTTGCACTACCGCTCGCACTGGGAATGGGAGCCATCGAAGTAACAGGGGTAAAAGACGTTTACATGCTCCCCGACATATTATCAGGTACTAGATAACACAGCGTCTAAACGTCGACGAGCATCGTCATAGTTTAAAAACTGTATACCACGAATACCCGCAGCTTCTGCGCCAAGAACATTCTTTTCACGATCATCAATAAACACGCATTCATTTGCAACAAGATTGTATCGCGAAAGCAACAAATTATATATTACAGCATCTGGCTTTACTACTTTTTCATAGCCCGATACAATTTTACCGTCGACATACTGAATAAATGTAAAAGATGCTTCGCTATGCATCTTAAACAAAGATTTGGGATAATTTGACAATAAATAGACGTGATACCCTTTTTCTTTTAATTCTTTTATCCAGCCATCAGCATACTCATATGGCTTAACCACCATAGGAAGTCCTTCGGTAATAAAACGATCAAAATCTGTCTTACAATCATCAGGAACACATTCCCGCATTTGAGCAATAACATCAGATTCAGGCAGCACACCTCGATCAAACTCATTCCATACAACCGTGTTATAAACCGTTGCCGCCAATATTTGATCATAATGAGGAGAATCAATATGTAACTCTTTTAAAACATATTCAGGTCTAAAATCAATAAGCACACCACCAATATCGAAAATTACATTTTTTATCATACTAATCTTCCCCTTTACTTACATTGTAAACACATAAAAATTTAAAACTCAAGTACCACTGCCAGTTTACTACTATTACTTTTAGATAAATTCAAATACTACATATATTTTATTATTTAAGTTTACATAAAATTATGTTATAATTAGAATGGTTACTATATGAGAGAGGACACTTCATTTAAAAACAGAAGCATCATATTTACCATCCTCTATACTATTTTATTCGGTATCTCCTTATTTGTCCTCATAAAAACTAACAGAGCAAAAAGTGTTTCGCTTATAAAAGAAACTGCAGATATCGTAAATACAGGCTGGTACTATTATGATGCCACAGGCAAACAAGTATCCATACAATCATTACCCATATCACTACCTGTAGATCAAACTGGATCTGCAAGTATCTATCGAAGAATAACCACAGCAGCTGACTATTTTCAATATATCAGTTTTTATTCACACCATCAAAACATAGAGATCACTATTAACGGTACCACAATATACCGATACACAATGCCTAAACTCATACCCTGGCTTAAAAGTTTTAGAGCACTCTATCATATAGTCAGGATTCCTGTCATACGTAATGGAGAATTACAAATTAAGGAATCACCACTTTTATCACAAGATAGCGTTACTTTTTATACCGTCATCACAAGTAACAAAACAAACATAATATACACGATAGTACGAGAACGCAGCGCAAAACTCATCTTGGGATTTATATTATTAATCAGCGGATTATTCTTATTTTGTATCAGCACCTTATTCATCTCATATGTCGAAAAAAATACCGAGCTTTCCTATCTCTCTTTCATCACAATACTGGTAGGACTATGGCAATTAGAAGAATCAAGAATTTTACAACTATTCATCGGTAATTCTGCAATACATTGGATTTTAGAATACCCTATACAACAGATTATATTGCTCACCTCTTTTTTATTTATCCAAAACTTAATGAATAAAAAAAGACATATCATTCTCTCTCTTTTATTCTGGGCAGATATCACAACTTGTATCATACAAACAGCATTACAGCTCACCGGTACTTTACAACTGACATCGACAATATTCATCACCCACTTATTACTGTTATGTACCCTTATTGCCGTTTTTATCATCATCATAAAAACGACAAACTTCAAAAACAACGTTTTTGGTATTTTATTTATCATTGGAATGGGTGCGAGCATATTCTTATTTATGGCAATTATTGTAGGTCACTTACGTCATAAAAACACAGATCTTCTCATGACGACATGTCTCATACCGATGTTTTCTTCGCTTAGTATTATTATATATCAAAAAACAATCCAGAAATTTGATGCCATAAAAGAAGCACAACTCTATCAACACTTAGCACTCATTGATTTTGCAACAGGTGTAAACAGTAAGACAGCATGGTTTTCACTTATTGAGCAATTTACCCCAATCCCAAACAACAAAGAAACAGCTTGTCTTATTTTATTTGACATGAACAATCTCAAAGACTTAAATGACACATATGGACATCTCACTGGTGATAAAGTAATTTCTACTTTCAGTTCATGTCTCAAAACGGCTTTTATGGACTACGGTAATATATACCGCATCGGTGGAGATGAGTTTATCTGCCTCTGCCGCAACACAAAAGAAGATAAAGTAAAAAAAATGCTTGCACGCTTTGACTCATTGGTTAAAAATCAGAGAGAAACTTCACTACGCTTTACCGTCGCTTATGGCTACTCCCTGTTTACCCCAAGGACAACAGAAGACTTTATCAACGCACAAGAAGATGCAGATAAACACATGTATGACCATAAACGAGCAATGAAATCAACCCAATAACACCACTTATGAACCAGGATAAAAACATGTACCAATTATCGTTTTAATTTCTTTATAACGATAATTAAGGCGATAGCTTTCTGCACTAATAAATTCCAACTCATATACGTCCTTTTGACCAACCTGATGTTTTACCGTAATACGAGGCAGATAATCAGTAATATGATTTTCAAACATAAACCAGCACAATAGATATATAAACTGATCACCAATAGTATATCTATCACGATGAATAAGCGGGCTCTCAATAGACAATGCTTTTAGATAGGTTTCATCTGTACCAAACTGGGCATTTAAATCTTGCATTGCCTTATACAGATTATACGCAGCAACAAGGTTATGCTTATCTTTTGTTATTTCATCCGCTTCCGACGAGGTTTTTCCTAATACCTCATAGGGACTTAAAAACTTTTTATAGATTTTTACTATGGCTTTTTTATAACGCTCGTTAAATTCACCAATATGTTTTTGATTAATGAGAGTTTGAGATGTGACTATTGGTGCCACCGCCTTATCTTCTTTTGAAGTAAAACGCTGTAACTGCTTTTCAAAAGAAGTAAAGGCATCCGACACACGTAAACGAATTGATTTTTGTGCCATATTCCCTATTCAGGATATCGGCACAAAAGATTTATGGCTTAACTATTTTTTTCAGAATCAGTATTTTCCGCGTCAGCAGCTGGTGGTAACTGACCTGCGACCGCATTCTGCGTCAACTCAGCACAATGAGACTCAGCTTTTACCAATTCATCAAATTCTTTACCATCCATTGTTTCTTTTTCAAGCAAACGATCGGAAATACACTGTAAAAGATCTTTATGAGCGGTAAGCAACCCAAGTACATGTTCATAACGCTCTGCCATCATGCGGGCAATTTCATCATCAATATACTTCTGAGTTTCTTCACTAAACTCGCGCACAAGCTGAGGATCGCCAGAACCATATCCACGACCACTTTTGCCTAATGTAACATTATAAAAACGCTTACTCATACCATATTCTGTAATCATGCGACGCAGAATATCAGTAGCCCGTTGGATATCATTAGCAGCACCAGTATCCACTACTCCAAGTGAAATTTGCTCTGCAGCACGGCCTCCCAGCAATACATCAACTTCATTAAGCAAATCAGTTTCAGTATTTAAAAATTTCTCTTCTTCAGAACGCTGCATAGTATACCCGAGAGCACCCATACCACGTGGAATAATAGAAATCTTATGTACAGGAGCAGATCCTTTCGTAAACACGGCAACAAGCGCATGACCAGTTTCATGTACAGCAACACTCTTACGTTCCTTTTCACTCATAACGCGTGTTTTACGTTCCAGACCTACAACAGTCTTTTCAATAGCCTCATCAAAATCAGGCATCGTTACTTTTTTACGACCACCACGAACAGCCAATAATGCAGCTTCATTTACGATATTTGCAAGATCGGCACCACTAAAACCTGCTGTTGCATGTGCAATAGAATCAAAATCAACAGTATTATCGATTTTAACATTCTTTGCATGGATACGTAAAATAGCCTCTCGACCTTTGACATCCGGACGATCAACAGCGACCTGTCGGTCAAAACGACCTGGTCGTAACAGCGCTGGATCAAGAATATCAGGACGGTTTGTAGCCGCAAGAAGGATCAAACCTTTTTCATTATCAAATCCATCCATTTCAACCAGCAACTGATTCAATGTCTGCTCTCGCTCATCGTTACCACCAAGATTATTCATACGGCTCTTACCAATGGCATCAAGCTCATCTATAAAGATGATACAAGGCGCTTTTTCTCGAGCCTGTCTGAACAAATCACGTACACGACTTGCACCAACACCAACAAACATTTCAACAAAATCAGAACCACTGATTCTAAAGAACGGGACCCCTGCTTCTCCTGCTACAGCACGAGCAAGCAACGTCTTACCGGTTCCTGGCGGTCCTACCAACAGCACACCCTTAGGGATTTTACCACCTATATCGGTGTACTTTTTAGGATATTTCAAAAAGTCCACAACCTCAACAAGTTCAGCCTTTGCTTCATCAACACCGGCAACATCATTAAAGCGTGTCTTGACTTTACCTTCTTCTACAGCACGAGCACGTGACTGACCGGCACTAAAGATAGAGCCCATGCCACCACCCATACCTCCGCCCATTTTGCGGAAGATGAAAAAATACATTAAGAAGATCAAACCAAATGGCAACACAAGATTCATCAATAGTTGTGTTAAATACCCATTCTGCTTGGTTACAAATTTATACTCAACACCTTTTTCATCAAGCAAGTCTATAAACTTAGGAAATAAAACACCTGTTGTCTTAAACTCAGAACGAGTTACCGATGGTACTCGAACCCATGGGAACAGCTTATTTCCAGAAGATTCAGAAGAAATAGATTCTACACTGCCATAACCCGTAAAATATGTTTCTCCAATCTCTACATACACAATTTGCCCATCTTGGATCTTCTGTCTAAAAGCAGAAAAATCGATAAGATTCTCAGGCCTTGCTGAAAAAAACTGATTAAAAATCAACAGTATTCCCAGCACCAATACCATTATTGACCAAAAAGGGATACGAGGTCCCTTTCTATCTTTTTTATCTTTATCGTCTTCTGGTTCAGTTGACAATTTAAAGAAATTAAATGGGTCATCGGAATTATTCTTGTTGTCTTTACGCTCGTCGTTATTCTGATCGCTCACTCTAAAACCTCTTATCTGAATATACGCATTTTCTACGAATTAGTCGATAAAAAACGGTGCTTTTCCTTAAGTTTTTTTTGATATCTCCGATAATTATGACGATAGATTGCTAAAATTCTGTCATACTACATTTGTAATGGGAGGTACAAAGTATGGTATATTCACAAGCATACAACGCATACCGCGACACCAACGTAAAAACAGCAAGTCAAGGAAAACTGGTTGTTTTACTTTATGAAGGTGCTGTAAAAAAACTCAACGAAGCTTATTCTCTTTTTGATGAATCTGGTAGAATCAAACCATCAGACATAGAGCACTTCGGTTCCACCATTTTAAAAACACAGGAAATCATCACCGAGTTACAGGTATCACTGAATATGGAAGCAGGTGAAATTGCCCATAACCTTATGTCTTTGTACGTTTATTTCAACAGCGAATTGACAACAGCCAACATCTCTAAAGATCAAAAAAAGATACAGTTTGTTCTTGAAATGATGACAGAACTGCTCGATTCTTGGAGACAGGCCGCAAATAGTACTGCAAATGCGCCTGCTGGATATGTACCTAAAGCCCTTAACATAGAAGGATAATCATTATGGGAGAAGTAACTCAGCAAGAAATAGATGAACGAGTTGCCATTCTTAAACACTTTCGCTCTTTATTACAGCAGCAACGAAATAAATTTCAAGAATATTTGAATGTCCTAGAAAAACAACAGTTGTCTATAGCAACAGAAGATACTGATGCTATGTTCTCCCATACAGAATTAGAACAGCAAGTAGTATCAAATATAGCAAATCTAAGAAAAGTAATTGTACCTATACATACTATGTATCAGGATCTCAGCAAGGGTAAACATATATCACCTGCAGAAGATACAGAAATACTCTCTTTGCAAAACGAACTTGATAACCTTCAAGACAAAGTTATTGCTCAAAATAAAAAGAACCAGCAGCTACTACGTTCTCACATGCTTGACATTAAAGCCAGATTAACAGCAATAAAACAAAGTCCCTACAAAATGGCACGAAGCGTGTATGCACAAGGCGCTGTTACCGGACAAATTGTTGAAGTCCAAATCTAAAGCCATATTGTATACAAATATATCAACACAAAGCAATCATCTCAATCAGGCCCTACTATCCTACGATAACTGTTATCGTTTTACCAAGTTTATTAGCAGTTGAATATGTAGTACGTACAATAACATGATAGTCTCCTTCAGCAATATCTTTTGTCATTCATATAGACTGCAACAAGCAACCTTTTTCTTGTAAACACACAAACCTGTGATACAATAATATATAGCTTCATACTATTTCAATTTGGGGTCCATTATGGCAAAAAATGATTTAGGTACACATAGTAATAAAAAATCACGAAAACTATTTTGGGGAATGTTTGCGCCCCTTCTTGTTATCACATTTGGTGCCGGTGCTTTTTTCTATTATGTTACAAATCAAATCTTAAAGTCATATATGAAAAGCCAACTGGAGCTTTCTGTTGAAAAACTAAGTTCCGCAGTTGTTGAAAGCATGGAGCCTATCATTTTAAATGTAGACAACTTTGCCTTATTTGCAGCTGGATATAATGATGACAAACCACTTGAACAGCTTTTGAATGTTTTTGCAAAAAAACTTGATGAATATGTATCCATGTTATATTACGCTCCAGTAACAAAAATTTCTAACGGCGGTCACTTTATTAATAACATAGGCTGGCAGGCACCAAAAGACTTTGAACCATCCGAACGATCTTGGTTTACAGAAGCGGCAAACAATCCAGACAAAACTACTTTTTCTACACCTTACGTTGATGCAAATACCAATTCTCTTTGTGTGACCATATCTCAGGCTGTGTATGATACTCATAAAACATTAAAAGGTGTTATTGGCAGCGATATTCTTTTAGATAACCTGATAGCTGAAATAAAAGAAGTACAAATCTCAAAACATGCAAAATTAAACATAATAACTTCTAATGGATTTTTTCTTACAAATGACGATCAGACTAAAGTAATGTCTGCAAACTGGCTTGATGAAACCTCGTATTCAGGAGATAAAACACAATGGCTAAACGGCGAGACAAAAACATATTTAAATAGTAAAAACTATTATGCTGTCTGCAAAATTGGATATGCTCCCTGGTATATAGTCGTTGAGGGGCCTGTCAAAGATTTTAAAAGTAAACTTTCGCGTTTTACTGTTATTTTTGAGATTATGCTGATCATTTTCAGCATAATCGTTTCTATCTGCAATATTACCATGACCAAAAAACTGAAAAAGGAAGAACAAATACTTGCAGAACAACTTTTTCAAGATGCCCAAAGCCTTGTAGTATCTGCAAAAGAAAACGCAGCAACTGCACAGGATCAGAGCGCAGCAGTAAAAGAAATCGTTGCCACAATGGAAGACAACACCGCATTAAGTGAAGATATCGCGCAAAGAATTAAAGATGTATCGGAAGTCGCTATAAAAACAAATACCACTGTTTTCGAGGGAGTTTCTTTTATTGAAGCAAACATGAAACAGCTTGAAGAAATTGCCACAACCAACATGAACACAATTGAAGGCATCAAAGCTTTAGGCGAAAAAATCGAAAACATCTGGAGCATAGTTTCGCTTATTAATTCGGTTGCAGATCAAGCAAAAATCATTGCATTTAATGCAGAACTTGAAGCAAATAGCACAAACAGTTCTGGTAAAAACTTTCATATTGTTGCTAACGAAATCAGACGACTGGCAGATGGCATTATTGAAAGTACAAAAGAAATAAAAAACAAAATCAACGAGATTCAAGAATCTTCTGATGATCTTATTCTTTCCAGTGAAAATGGAACAGATAAAATTCAGTCAGGTGTAGAAAATGCAAAAAATCTTGAGACCAGCTTTGAAAGTATACGAAATGCTTCTGAAATCACTGCTGAAAGTGCACAAAAAATCACTACCACAATACAACAACAAACTTCCGCAAGCGAACAGATTCTTGTCACATTAAAGCAAATTTCTTCTGGTGTCTCTAATTTTTCGATGGCAACCGAATATATTTCAAAAGCTTCTGAAAACCTTAAGCGCGTCGCAACAGAACTGAGTGACAGTACTCAGTCTGATGATGACGCTAACGATACGGATGAAGATAATGCTGATGAAGAATCAGACGAGTAATACCAGAGGCAGAGCATGAATGAAGATATAATTGAAGAATTACAAGAAAATACTACTCAAAAGGCAGACATTGAAGAACAAAAAGCAATGACAACCTGGCTCATATTTCTCATTTCTGATAAAAAATATGCCATACGCTCCAGTGATGTCGTAGAAATTATAAGTGATCTTTCTGTGTATAAGCTGCCCTTTATGCCAACATATATAGAAGGGGTTCTGAACCGACGCGGTGAGCCTTTTACCGTCGTAAATCCAAATCCCATTATTCAAGATAATCCAAATGCTGCTCCCCCAGAAAAATTGCTATATATGATTTTTAAAAGGACAGACGATCAGTTGTCGCTCCACATTTCGGATATTCTCTTGTTTACAAAAATTGAAGATTCACATCTCAAGCTTATACCTAATGCAACAGAAGAAAGTTTTCTTCTTGGAACAGTTGAGTATGAAGCTGAAGAAATTCCCGTTCTCAATCAAAATGCTTTTGAATTACTGATAAGGAAAGATTGTGGTAGCAATTAATCATTTTACCTGTTTATCATATAACACCATTGATTTTCTCATCCACAGTAAATATGTTCTTTTTGGAATTCACCTGCCAGATAAAGTCAATGATGCTCACATTACTTTTGAAAATGAAGTTTTACCTCATATTAATTTAGGACCTTTTCTCGAAGAGCATTTTGTATGCAAAAGTATCCATGATTGCAATATTATGCTCGTCATGAAAAAAAACGATTTTGACACGTCATTACAAAAAAAGATCGTGCATTATACAGGAACCGATTTTCCTGCCAGCGGTACTTTTGCACTTTCTGTAAATTCTGATATTGCAACAAAAGAGATTGATCTCTCGATTTTAAAATTAATACCAAAAGGAATCCGAGAAAAACAGAAAAAATGTGGAGTACATGCAATTGGCTTTGCAAAGCAGCGCATGATCCTTATAACGCCAGATAATTTAATCCGAACTGTCATTGGAGTGAACTCATGAAGATTGTAATAGTGGATAGCTCTGCAGTTGTGCGCACAATACTTGAACAAAATCTCTCAAACCTATCAAACATGCAGATACTGCATTCATTTTCCAACTGTAATAAAATTATAAAACAGACACTTTCTGATACTCCAGATGCTGTTATTTGTGGTGTTGATGTACAGGATAAAAGCGAACATGATGCTCTCAGCTTCATCTGCAATGAGATGAAAATTCCAGTTATGCTCTTAGTACATACTGATGCTCCTCTGCCTTTTTTTACAAGTCTTATCGACAAAATGGAAAAGCCAGGGTTAAATAATTATTCATCAGAATTTTTCACTACACTTATAGAAAAGCTTTCGATTCTTATTAAAAAAAATACAAAAAAAACTGTCATACAAGACGATTTAAAAACATATAAGGTCCTGTGTATTGGATCTTCTACCGGAGGTCCTACTGCAGTTTGCACCATTTTAAGTTCGCTTGGCAGTCATTTTCCGCTACCAATTCTGTATACTCAACATATTGAAATTGATAAAGATAAACCGCTTGTCGACTGGCTTAACAGTGTATGTGAAAATATCAAAATTAAACTTGCCGAAGATGGAGAAGAAGCACACCCAGGCGTTGTATACATGGCCCCTGCCGATACGCATCTTATCATCAGGTTCATAAAATCAGACGGAACACCTGTATTGCAGCTTTCTGACGAGCCTCCAGAACATTATCTGCGGCCAGCAGTAAATAAACTATTTAAAAGTGCAGCAACACAATTAAAAAATAATGTACTTGCCGTCCTCCTTACTGGAATGGGTGCTGATGGAGCAGCCGGTTGTAAAGAAATATGCGATAAAGGCGGATGGACCATCGTAGAAGATAAATCTACATGTGCAGTTTTTGGTATGCCAGCTGCAGCAATAGAAGCTGGCGGTGCAAAAGAGGTTTTACCACGCACAGAAATTGCAAAAAGAATAATTGAACTGGTAAAAACACATGGGAAATAAATCATCTCTTATTTTAACAGAAGATATTCTCGAACCATTTATCACAATACTGACGGAGTACACTGGTATTGTTCCTCGTGCAAGTCATCGCGATGGCATTAAAAGTTATATTGAGCGTAAAATCTTACAAAATAAATATTCTATAGAGCAATACAAATCATTGCTGATAAAAGACAAAAACATCATATCAGAATTTGTAAATCAGAGTACTATAAACGAAACATACTTTTTTAGAGAAGAAAAACAGTTTTCACTTCTTAAAGAAAAACTGTTTCCATTATGGAAAATGAATAATCCTAAAGAAGAAATGAAAATTTGGAGCGCTGCCTGTTCTTATGGAGAAGAAGCATATTCACTGACAGTCATGGCATTACGTTGTGGTATTAATCCTCTTGTTACTGCAAGCGATATTAATTCAAAAGTATTGGAACACTGTTCAAGCGGAGTCTTTTTGGGTACTTCCCTTCGTTCTATTGATGGGGCTGCGTTTCATACTATGATTTTGCCTTACAGACGAGAAGATGGAAAATTTGCTTTTCCAGATACTATAAAAAAGTGCATAAAAACAAGACGATTAAACCTTGCCGAGTTACAGTCTTTATTAAACAGTCCCCTACTACCAAAACAACAGAATTTAATTTTTATACGAAATGTATTCATCTATTTTTCAATGGAATTGAGAACACATATACTTCGTACCATTGCTGATACCTGTCTTGCAGAAGACGGCTATCTTTTTGTTTCAATGAGTGAAATTGCACAATTAGACTCATCAATTGTTCCAAAGTGTCTTGAAAGAGTCTCTGATGGAAGTATTTTTTATTTTCACAAAAAAAAGCAGGAGGTGTAGTTAATGGCTAACAATAGTAATGATATAACCGAAAGCTACATTTCAGAAGTAAAAGAACTCTTGGAAGACATTCGAAAAGATATTATTACACTCAAAACAAATAAAGATGATACAGAAGCACTACATCGTCTGCTCAGAAATCTTCATACCATAAAAGGTAATTCAAGAATGTTGAGATACACCAACATTGAAAAGCTTTCTCATGCTGTAGAAGATATTTTTAAAAGCGTCAAAGACTCAAAAATAAAGGTTTCTGACAGGCTTGTAAAACTTGTTTTTACCGTTGCTGATAAAATACAGGAATGTATTTCGATAATCCAAAAAAAAGGAACAGACAGTACAAATATAGATAGCTATCTGCAATATTGCGATAAACTTGCCGCTGGTGAACTTATTGACATTGATTCATTTATCGCCGAAATTAACAACAAAAACGAAAAAATCAAAAACGATGATGAAAAAGCCTCATCTGAAAAACTAAGTGACATCCAATCAATAAGAATCAAGCTTTCGCGTGTAAACGAAATTATTGCTGCTTTTGATACAATGATAACCCGTGAGTTTCATCTCAAAGCGCAGCTTGATGCGTTAAAAAAACTGGAAGAACAAACAGGCAACCGCGAACTTTCCAAAATCCGCAAACAATTTGAAAACGATATTTATTCTCTAGAAACTTCAATCTTTTCTGTGCAGGAAAAAGCATTTGACCTGCGTATGCTTCCGCTAAATCTCGTGCTCCAACCGCTTGAAACAACCATTGCATTAGAAGCCATTAATCTTAATAAACAAGTCAAATGCGAAATTCCAGAAACTGATATTGCTATTGATAAGGTTATTCTGGAAGAGCTCGGTGACATTCTCATGCATCTGGTTAGAAATGCATTGGACCATGGAATAGAATATCCAGAAGATCGTATAAAAGCTGGAAAAAAGGAACAAGGTACTATACGTATAAACTGTGTGCGTGAGGCACGTTATATTGAGTTACAGATCTCAGATGACGGTCGTGGACTTAATTATGAAAAAATTCGAGCAAAAGCAATGCGACTGTACTCAGACCAAATCGAAGAAATTAAACAGATGACCGAAAAAGAACTGTCACAGTTTCTTTTCCAGTCTGGTTTTTCTACTAAGGAAGAAGTTACGGCACTTTCGGGACGGGGTGTAGGTCTTGATGTTGTTTGGTCAAAGATGGAAAAAATTAAAGGCCGCATAAAAATCGAAAGCATACAAGGCAAAGGTACCTCGTTTATTCTGCACTTTCCACTTTCCCTTTCAACGTTGCAAGGACTTTTTGTTTTTTCAAATAAAGATAAGTATCTTATTCCATCTCAACATATCATTGATATTATTTATCGAAAGAGAATTGATTATACTGTTTTGCAAAATCAAAACTATATTAAATTTGATAATCAACTTATTCCGTGTTTTCCGCTTTCTTCGCTTTTTAAAGATCGTAAATCAGGACTTATTCAAGATGAGGAACCTATTCTTATTGCTGAATATATGGAACAACGAATCGGAATTATTGTAGAACAGATTGAACAGTATGTTTCTTTGGTTGTTAAGCCAATGCCTACAGGTCTGAGAGGATGTTCAATTCTGCAAGGCATTGTATTTGATGAGCATTATGATATTGTACCTATTCTGTATGTACCTGATATTTTGCAAAGATTTAAGGCATTACGTGGATATGACATAAAAAAATATGAAGCGGCAACACAAAAGAAAACAATCCGTATTCTTGTTGTAGACGACTCAACAACTTCCCGTGAAATTGAAAAATCTATACTTGAAGGGGCAGGCTATGTAGTCGATGATGCCTTTGATGGATTAGACGGACTGGAAAAAGCAAAAGAAAAACAGTATGACATGATCCTCACCGATCAAGAAATGCCTCGTATGACGGGACTTATCTTGCTTGATAACCTGCGACGTCTTGAACAATACAAAGAAACTCCTGTCATAGTAGTTTCTGCAGATCAAAGCCGTACCCTTATTGAAGACTTTCAGCGTTTAAAAGCTGGTGCAATTATTGCAAAAAGTGATTTTAAACGAGGAAAACTCCTCCAAGTACTCCATGAACTTTTGGGAGATATATGATGTCAAAGAAAATTCTTATTCTTGAAACTTCAGCAACTATTCAAAAGCTCTTTACCAATACGCTAGACTCACAGGAATATGCAATCACGTTTGAAAACAACGAAAAAAACATTTTTACTACTATATCAGATTTAATGCCAGATCTCTTTTTGATAAATTGCAATACTAATGAGATAAGAAGTTTTGAGCTCATAAAAATTATGCGTTCACTTGAGCTGCCACTTTTCAAAAATCTTGCCATTGGAATGTATGCAACTACACAATCGGCTTTGGACGAGTATTTTGCAAAGGAATGTGGTGCCAATGCGTTTATACGGCTTAGTGATCAAACACTTGTCCAAAATATTGCAGACCTTGCAAAAATCGAAACTCAATCAAAAGAACCAACACAAAACAATAAGAGCAAATATACTGTTGATAAAACCATGCTTTTGGGAAAAGCCACTTTTTTACTACAAAGCAGTTCATACAAAAATCTCATGCTTACAAAAATGAATGATCTTGTAGGAATGCTCGAAACTATCGAAGACATGATCCAAGACTATCTGCTATTAGTTGCCCAAGTTTCTGAAGTTCCCCTTGCAGCTATGTACATTACCCAAAATGACGGTGCACATGGGTATTATGTCTGTGCAGATACTATTGCACAAAAAGATGTTATCGATTTTTTAACTGTCTGCTCGACCGATTATGAAAAAAATCAAAACAAAGGCACTATATCCAACATAAAAGCAAAAATACTTTCTTCTGATGGCATTCTGGAAACGTTTTATAATGACAGCATTCAACTTTCTAGCTATGAATATGGGGTCATCAAGACTGAAAAAACGGTCCTTGGCACTGTTCATATCGTAGCTCAAGGCAACATTATCAGCGATAACTACTCCTTTTTTGATTATTGTGTCCGCCATGCCGCAAAAGTCTTTGATAAAGCGTTGATTGTCGAAAAAAAGATATTCTTTGAAAAACGTATTCGTCGTGCGTTTAGCCGCTTTGTGCCAGAGCAAATTATCGACAGTCTTGTACTCCAATCAGACGAAACAAATAAAAAACTTGGCGTCGGAGAAACTCGTTCCGTTGCAATTCTTTTTAGCGATATCCGTTCATTTACCAATATAAGCGAAAAAAACAGACCAGATGTTCTTGTTGCCTTTTTAAACCGCTATTTTTCTACAATGGTAGACATTATCAAAAAACACGGAGGTACAATAGATAAGTTTATTGGAGATGCAATTATGGCAGAATTTGGCACTCCGGTAAGTTATGATGATAACTGCCGCCGCGCTATTATGGCTGCCTACGAAATGCGAGATGCCCTTTCTTCTGTAGAAATGGGCGAGCTCATCATGCCAGAAGGAATGACATTTAACATTGGCATCGGCATACATTATGGAGATGTCATTGTAGGTTCCATCGGTTCTAAAGATAAGACGGATTACTCTGTCATTGGAGATAATGTAAACCTTGCATCCCGCCTTGAGGGGCTTACAAAAACATATGGTACTCAAATTCTTGTAAGTGACAGTGTTCGCTCCGATGCCGGAGAAAACTCTTTTTGCTTTCGACATCTTGATGATGTACGTGTAAAAGGCAAAAAGAATGCTGTTGCTATTTATGCGGTAGATCGTAATGAAAATGAATTTTCTACAGAATACAAAAATGCATATATCAAAGGCATGGAACTATACAAACAAGGAATTTGGCATCTTGCAAAAGATTATTTTTCAAAAGCATTGGATCAAGCAGCAGGTGATAAAGCTGCAAAACTTATGCTTGAGCGTTGTACTGACTTTATAATCAATCCACCCGAAAACTGGGACGGTGCGATTGCATTTATGACTAAATAGTGAAGTTTAATAAGGAGGAGATATGACATCTTTTAAGAAATATTTTGTAACTATATTAGCTGCCACATACACGGGTATATTTTTCTTACGAATCTTTCATTACGGATTCATCTATGAGCATCCAATATATATACTTACTGGTTGCGTTCCAACTGTTTTGATTGCCTTTATACTTATTGCCTGTGCCTCGTTTTTTGAATGGCCGATCCTTAATGGATTTGACAAAATCATAGCAAAGGGCAAAAAAGACAGAAATGCACTCACAAAAAAAGACATAAAAAAATGCATGAAAGCGTACCACGACTATGACATTGTTATCGTAATCGCAAATGCAATAGGATTTCTGGTAGGAGCAGGCTCAACTGCAATAATTACCTCTGTAAAAGGAATTGCTCCCTTTAATATGATAACATTCATTCTGATAGAGATTCAGTCGCTTGCCACCGGTTTTATGTGTTATACCATTAATTATGTACTTGTAAAAAGAATCCACATGGCAAATGAGATGCGACAGATAGGCATAAAGTTGAGCGAAAACCTGCAAGGCGTGCAGAATATTGCCATGTGGGCTTCGCTTAACACTGCGATAGTCAATATGATTACCGTACCTTATGCTATTATTCTTAATACAAAAGCAGGTAGCTATGATACGTTCCTCAAATATTGTATTATCGGCTGGTTCACAAGTCTTATCGAGTTCCTTATTGTATTCAAAGTCATTACAAAGAGAATTCAAAATACGCAAAAGAGTGTAAGCGATAATCTTCTTGCAGAATCGACCACTCTGGCCGAAGCAACAAAGCAAAGTGCAGAAACAAGCCAGAATCAAAGTGCAGCTGTAAAAGAGATTGTTGCAACTATGCAGGATTCTACAATGCTTGCCAATAATATTGGTGAAAAAATTAAAGAAGTAACAACACTGGCAGAACAATCACGAGATGCAGTTGTTTCTGGTAATCAAGCCTTGCAGAAAAACGTCGAAGAACTGCAGAATATCAAAAATACCAATATGCTTACCATTGATGGTATCAAGGAACTAAATACCAAAATCAATGGCATTTGGGATATCATAGGCATCATCAATGGTGTTGCAGATAAAACAAAAATCATTGCCTTTAATGCCGAGCTTGAAGCTTCTAACTCAGGCGAAGCAGGCAAGAATTTTCATGTTGTTGCAACAGAAATTCGCCGTCTCTCAGATAATATTATTGACAGCATCAAAACAATTAAAGAAATAATCACAGAGATTCAAAAAGCGTCTGACATGTTGATTCAAGACAGCGAGAAAGGAACCACCCAGATTGACAGTGGCTATCAAAGTGCACGTTCTCTGGAAAATGAATTTGAAAGCATCATGCAGTCCTCACAAATCACGGCAGAAAGTTCCCACCAGATTTTAAGCAATGTTGAACAGCTTACAGGGGCGAGCGAGCAGATTTTTATTACATTGCAGGATATCGCAAAGGGAATTGAACACTTTTCGCAAAACATCACCAGTGTTTCATCCGCATCAGAAAATGTCAGGGAAATTGCCAGTTTACTGTAACGTTTATTTGCAGCACTCGTGTATCCGCTCATTGCGAAAATGCCTATTTGCGGATACACTACAGGCATGACCCAATTTGATGACAAAACCGTATATATACTTGATTCCTACGGTCTTATCTACCGCTGTTATTTTGCCTTTATCTCAAGACCGCTCACCAATCAATCAGGACAAAATATTTCTGCCGTATTTGGCTTTTTTAGAAATCTCCATGCCTTGTTAGTACATTATAAACCAGCCTATCTCATAGCAGCTTTTGATTCGAGAACACCTACATTTAGACATAAAATGTATGCTGACTATAAGGCAACCCGACAAAAAACACCTGAAGATCTCCATGCTCAAGTACCTTGGATCGAAGACATACTCATAAAGCTCGGTATCCCCGTATTACGCAGTGACGGATACGAGGCAGATGATGTCATCGCAACAATCGCAGCCCAGTGCAGCAAACAAGGACGACCTTGCCGTATTCTCTCTGGAGATAAAGACCTGATGCAATTAGTCAATGATACGACGCAAATTCTCAAACCTGACAAAGGTGAAGTTTGGAAAGTTGTAGGAGCTGAAGGTGTAAAAGCTGACTGGGGTGTCGAACCAGAAAGAATGCAAGACTTACTCTCTCTCATCGGTGACACCGCTGATAACATTCCTGGTGTCAAAGGTGTTGGACCAAAGACCGCCTGTAAATATCTGGATCAATATGGTACGCTTGATGATCTTTTTGCACATGCAGATGAAATCAAAGGCTCCATAGGAGAAAAAATCCGAGCCGGTAAACAGGACGCATACTTTTCAAAAGACCTTATAAAACTCTGCACGACGGTTCCTTATGAAAACTCAACAGAAATCATATCTATAGATAACATACAACCTGTCACACTTGATTATAAAGGAGCAGCAGATCTGCTCAAACAATATGGAACACCGGCTGTTGCAAAACAATATGCAGAAATGGCACTGGGTAGCAACAATGATACCACTACCACTGACAGCATAGCGCAAAAACAAACGTATGACTTAACTTCTCAAAATTCTATCGAGCCATTAAAACCTCTCTCCAAAAACACAGGAAACTATCATGCTGTTACCGATATACAAGAACTCACTTCGATTATCGATACCATAATACACAAAACAAAACTGTGTGCATTTGATACCGAGACAGACAGCCTCAATACCAGAGAAGCTCACTTAGTTGGTTTTAGTATTTCGACAGAAGCTGGTAGCGGTGTGTATATACCTCTCATTTTAACAGATGCATTGTTTGCAGGTCCACTTATAACACAAACACAGGCATTGGAACAACTGTCTCGACTATTTTCTACACCAGAAGTCACTGTTGTTATGCACAACGGCAAATTTGATTATGAAGTACTTCGTACTGCAGGTATCTCATTTACTCCCAGTGACAGTCTTTTTGCAGATACTACATATCCACAGCCGCTGTGTACCATTGCTGATACAATGATCGCCGCCTGGTTATTAGAACCTGACAAACAAGGAAAAACACCCTATTCTTTAGAATATCTGGCAGAAAGTAAACTCGCTCTTGCTGGTACCGAATACAACGACATCGTGCAAAAAAATCAAACCTTTGCAGATGTTTCGATTGATACAGCTGCAAATTATGCAGCAGAGGATGCAGATTTTACGCTTCAACTTTGGTACCTCTTTAAACCACAACTGGATCAAAAAAAGCTGTATGCCCTGTTTACAGATACAGAAATGAAAATTCTGCCTATCCTTGCAGAGATGGAGTTACGGGGCATTCACTTAGATTCAGAGGCATTGGCAACATACAATGCCGAACTACTCAACAATATCGAAACAACAAAACAAGACATATACCAGCTCGTAGGCCATGAATTTAACATTGCCTCGACAAAACAACTACAGGAAGTACTATTTACAGAACGCAAGCTCACCCCTGGTAAAAAAACAAAAACGGGCTATTCCACTGACACCGCTGTTCTTGAAGAATTGGCAGCTTGGGATCCTGTACCAAAAAAAATACTCGAATATCGTGAACTGGCTAAATTACAATCAACCTATGTAGAAGCCCTTCCTAAATTATGTGACATCGACAGCAGAATTCACACTTCTTTTATGCAAACAGGCACTGCGACAGGACGATTATCGAGCAGGGATCCAAATCTACAAAACATACCTATCCGCAATGATGCCGGCAGACGAATAAGGACAGCCTTTACCGCTGTTCCTGGTACAGTACTTATTTCTGCAGATTACTCACAGATTGAACTTGTTGTCTTAGCTCATCTATCAGCAGATCCCAATATGTGCAAAGCGTTTTCAGATGGTGTCGATGTCCACAAGGCAACTGCATCCATGATATTTTCTGTACCAACTGAGCAAGTTACTGCCGACATGCGTCGAACCGCCAAAACAATTAACTTTGGAGTCATCTACGGCATGTCTGCATTTCGTTTGTCAAATGAGCTCGGTATTCCTCGTGCACAAGCTGCAAGCTTTATAGAAAGCTATTTTAAAACGTATGCTTCGATCCAAAACTTTATATCAGAAACAGTAAGTCAGGCTGAGTCACGTGGATACGTAGAGACCATTTTTGGCCGTAAGCGCCCAATCATGAACATCAACAGCCGCAACAAGCTTGAAAAAACAGCCGCAGAACGCATTGCCGTCAACACACCTGTTCAAGGTAGTGCCGCTGACATAGTCAAAAAAGCCATGCTTGATGTAGATACCGCATTGAGAAAACAAAACAATGGAGCCCACTTATTACTGCAAGTACATGATGAACTTATACTGGAGTGTCCTGATAAGCCCGAAATTATACAGCAAACAGTCAGCCTCGTTCAGAGTTGTATGGAACATGCCGTACAGTTGCGCATTCCTCTAAGAGTTTCAGTTGAATATGGTAAAAACTGGGGAGAATTCCATTGATACTTTGCGTTACCGGTCCTATGGCTGCGGGCAAAAATGCCGTATCAAGCATTCTTGAACAAAAAGGGTTTGTTTCTACCGATGCAGATACACTTACCCATCAGGCAATACAAGAGCTTTCGCCAGTCATCATCCAAACATTTGCTCATGACGCACAGGAAAAGCATATTGCACTACAAAACAGCGATGGCTCATTAAACAGAAGAGCATTAGGAGCACTTATATTTTCAAATCCAGTGCTCCTAAAAAAACAAGAAGACTTAGTATATCCCAAAGTCATAGAGCTCATCACTCATTTTATAGCGCACCATAAAAACTCCGACATCATCATCAATGCAACGGTATTATATAAAATCCCCAGCTTATTAGCCCTATGTACAATGGTTTTATACGTCGATGCACCTGTAGTCCAACGATTTATACGTGCAAAAAAACGTGACGGTATGCCCTGTTCCCATATTATTGCACGTTTTTTGTCACAACGTAACCTTTTTGCTAAATATAGCATTTTACATGCCGATATTAAGAGAGTATGGAATATCGGCAATCGTAAAATATTGGAACAAAAAATAGACAAGTTCCTGCGCACCTGCCGATAACAAGGAACTATTTATGGAACAGAAAAAAATTTTATGGATTGTAGCTGCCGTAGGTCTCTTTCTCTGCGTCGTAATCGGTGCAGCAATGATTCTCTATTCAACTCCGGGAAATAGTACACCAGCTGTTGCAGCTGTAACACCTATCGTCCAACCAAA
The DNA here is from genome assembly GCA_024695475.1 of Treponema sp. Lineage (GTDB taxonomy): Bacteria > Spirochaetota > Spirochaetia > Treponematales > Treponemataceae > Treponema_D. Next base: position 27,944 of record JAILIC010000008.1, on the reverse strand, counting down.
TCAAATGGATTATCAGACTGTTTCTACTATCTCAGATACACTGTCAGACCAACAGTTGCAGAATACAGTCCCACCGGTTGCTGTTACTCAGCCTCAGCCAACTACCGTAGATCAGATGACCGTTATTTCAGGAACAACAAATGTCTATGGATTTACCAATACATCAGAAAATAACTCCACAGGATTGGCAGTACAGCCAACGACAACAACCATCGACTTAAATACACTAAAGTCAGTACCTCAAACTGAAGTTACTGTTACTCCAAACAATGAATATAGTTCAAAAGAAATAGCTCAGGCATCTGTACAGAAAAATACATACAACAAACCAAGTACTACGACTGCAAGTACAGTCAAAAAGCCTGCACAAAAGACACAAGCACCTGCTGCAAAAAAGCAAAACGCCGCACCTAAAGTTGCCTCTCCTACGCAAGCGCCACTTACACCAAAGTACTGGGTACAGGCAGTTTCTGTAACATCAAAGAAAAGTGCAGACAATGCACGCTCTGTACTTGATGAAAACAGAATTTCATCAGAAGTCTTTACCTATAAAGATGCAAAAGGACAAGTATTCTATCGCGTACGTGTAGGCCCTTACACCACAAAAAGCGAAGCTGAATATTGGAAAACACGAATTATGGAAATACCAGAGTTTGCATCTTCACAAAGTTATGTTACAAACTCTTCTGCTCCTAAAAACAGCTAATCCTTAAACCATAGTTTTTGAAGGGAATTCCAAAAAATAAATTATTTTTTGGAATTCCCTTTTTTTATGTCCTAAAAATAACAAGTATTGATTATTACATATATGTGAAACAACATATATATACTTATGTATTACTCGGTATTTTTTTGGGAATCAGTAAACCAACAGGCATATGGGGACAATCTAGTCACACAATAAAAAGTGACTTACAAATCACCTTTACAACAGAACAATCTAAAGAGTATAAAGCCACACTTGCAACAGGCCTCACATACACAGGCGATGTCACCAGTTCTAAACCACTGATATATAATGCATTTTATTCTTTACAACAAAGAACAACACTACCTATCACCTTTTATATGGGACAATTATATTACAGCGGTATTTATACAAAACTAAAGAGCCCGGCCTTTACTGCAAATGCACTGACTAGTACAACAACCACAGTCAAACCGGGACTTGCAGTCAGCTTATACAATGGAAGTACTCCACAACCTTTTTCGACAGCTATGCGTGTCCATACACCAGCTTTTGAAGCTTCTTGTTCCAGCTTTGACGATGGCACTGCTATTGGCTCCATTACTTTCAAGACTACAGCTTTTCTCATCTCTACCGTATTTGGAAGATTTAAACTTAAAGCACCAGAACCATCAACATGGTATACAACAACACGATATTTTTCAGAAACATGGACACAAGCAGGCATATTGTGCATACACTTTACCACCTCGCCACTTCAAAACTTTCAAATAGTATCCACTACCTATGGCGGTATACATCAGTCTCCTTTTGCAGAACCAGAACGCTACTGGATGCGCCAGGAATCAATAATAACAGCAGGACCGTTACGTTTAGAGCTATCAGCTTTTGCCCAAGATACGTATCTCTCACAGCAATACCATGAGGAATTAGTATTAACACACAGTGTCCGCTTACATACAATAGCCCAAGGATTAGGGTCTATCATCTATACAAGACAAACTCATACAAATAAAAAAATACTCACACGCATAGGCACTGGAACTTTATATACACTTAAACAAGATCAAGAGCTATATACAAACAAAACCTATAATGCGTTCTATATGATATATGCACCATCATTCCAGATTACGATTAATGGAAATATAAAGCTTTCATCAAAAGAACAGAGCGAATATGCGTTCCAACAATCTTTTTCCGCATCAAAACTATTATGTGCTCCAACGGTAAAATTACAAGAAACGTATAAACCATTGCAGTCAAAAATAACATATGCCGTATCCTGTACAGCTCATACAAAAAAAGTGCCAGTTCTTTCGGCAGATATAAAATATGCATGGACATATACAAAGAATGACATAACGCAAAAAGAATTCACCTCGAGTATTAGTGCTCATCAAAAGACAAAACACCTTACATATGCCGTGAATTTTATGCTAAATCTAACCTTTTATTGAAAAAGGAGTTGAATAATAGAAGTAATTACATTATTATGTCAAAATACATCGAAAGGCTAATTTTTTAAAGCCACGCCTTTCTTCCTTCGAAATTTTTTATGAGAGGTAAACAATATGGACTTTGATATTTCCAAAATGAGGAATATCGGTATTAGTGCCCACATTGACTCGGGTAAAACCACTCTGTCAGAACGTATTTTGTTCTACTGTAACAAAATTCATCAGATTCATGAAGTTCGCGGCAAAGATGGTGTCGGTGCTGTGATGGACTCTATGGATCTGGAACGTGAACGTGGTATCACTATCCAGTCAGCAGCTACTCAGGTTCAGTGGAAAGACTACACCATTAACTTGATCGATACTCCAGGACACGTAGACTTTACAATTGAAGTAGAACGTGCTCTTCGTGTTCTTGATGGAGCTATTCTTGTTCTTTGTGCTGTTGCAGGTGTTCAGTCCCAGTCTATTACCGTTGACCGTCAGCTCAAACGCTATCATGTACCTCGTATCGCATTCGTTAACAAATGTGACCGCCAAGGTGCAAACCCTCTGCGTGTTCGTATGCAGTTGCGTGAAAAACTCGGCTTAAATGCATACATGCTTGAGCTTCCTATCGGTCTCGAAGACAAATTGGAAGGCGTTGTTGATCTTATCGCCATGAAAGCCTTGTACTTTGAAGGCCATGATGGTACTGACGTTCGTGTCGCAGAAATTCCTGCACACATGGTTGATGAAGCAAAGAAATATCGTACAGAACTTCTTGATGCAGCTTCTATGTTTGATGACGAACTGATGGAAGCTTTGATGGAAGACAACGGTTATGATACAGTTCCTCAGGAAAAAGTAATCGCAGCAATCCGTAAGGCAACTCTTGCTGAACAGTTTGTTGGTGTATTCTGTGGTTCAGCTCATATGAACAAAGGTATTCAGCCTTTGTTGGACGGTGTTACACGCTATCTGCCAAATCCAACAGAAATCAAAAATACTGCACTTGATTTGGACAACAATGAAGCTCCAGTTGAACTCGAAAGTTCAGATCAAAAACCAACTGTTGCTCTTGCATTCAAGCTTGATGATGGACAGTATGGTCAGTTGACTTATGTTCGTATTTACCAGGGTACCATTGCTAAAGGCGCAGAACTTTACAATACACGCTCTCGCAAGAAGTTTAAGGTCGGACGTTTGGTACGTATGAATGCAGCAGCCATGGAAGATATCGATGTCGGTACTCCAGGTGACATCGTTGCATTGTTTGGTATCGATTGTGCTTCTGGTGATACATTTACCTCTGGTGGTCTTAACTACTCTATGGCTTCAATGTATGTTCCAAACCCTGTAATCTCTCTTGCTATTACTCCAAAAGATAAACAAGATGCAGCTCAGATGTCTAAAGCATTGAACCGCTTCACAAAAGAAGACCCAACATTCCAGACTTACGTTGATCCAGAATCAAATCAGTGTATTATCAAGGGTATGGGTGAGCTTCACCTTGCTGTTTATATCGAACGTATGAAACGTGAATACAACTGTGAAGTTATCTCTGGTCAGCCAGAAGTAGCTTACCGTGAATCAATCACTCAGCGTGCAGAATTTAACTACACTCACAAGAAACAGACTGGTGGTTCTGGTCAGTACGGTCGTGTTGCAGGTTTCATGGAGCCACTTGAAGGCAAAGACTACGAATTTGTAGACGCAATCAAAGGTGGTGCAATTCCTAACGAATACATTCCATCTTGTGATAAAGGTTTCAAACGTGCAATGGAAAAGGGTTCTCTTATTGGATTCCCAATCGTTGGCGTAAAAATCACAATCAACGATGGTCAGTACCACCCAGTTGACTCTTCAGATATCGCATTCCAGACAGCAGCTATTGGTGCTTTCCGCGAAGGCTATGAAAAAGCAAAACCTGTTATTCTTGAACCTATCATGAAGGTTTCTATTGAAGGTCCAACAGAATTCCAAGGTAACATGTTTGGTTTGATAAATCAGAGACGTGGTGTTATAATCGATAGTACAGATGAAAACAATTCATCTACTGTTAATGCTGAAGTTCCACTAAGTGAAATGTTTGGCTTCTCAACTATTCTCCGTTCTTCAACACAGGGAAAAGCTGAGTTCACTATGGAATTCCTGAAATATGGTAAGGTTCCAAACAATGTTGCGGAAACTCTTATCAAAGAATATCAGGAAAAGAAAAAGGCTGATAAATAGACAGGAGACACCATGGATAAACAGGATCTTTTTAATCACAGTCCCGTTCGCATTTTTGACTCTGCTACTAACAGCAGTCTCAAACAGGGTGAAATTGGTCTTATCACTTCAAAAAAAGGTTTAGGTAAGACATCCGTTTTAGTTCAGTTTGGAATGGATGCCCTTCTTGCTGGTAAGCAGTTGGTACACGTATCATTTGATCAACATTCTTCTAATGTTATCACTTGGTATGAAAGTATTTTCAACGAAATCGCCAAGAAGAGAAACATTTCTAATGCCTCTGAATTAAAAGATCAGATTGTTCGTGATCGTACAATTCTTAACTTTAACCAAGAAACCTTTACCCTTCCAAAGGTAATCAATACTTTGAAAGCCCTTAAAGAAGGTGGCATAAAAGTTGCAGCGTTAGTTATTGATGGTTTGGATTTTGCAAAAGTTACAGCTGACGATGTAAAGGCTGTTTCTGAATTTGTAAAAGCTGAAGGCATTACCGCTTGGTTAAGTGCCACTAATGAAAGCGACCAATTAAAGGATAATGTACCAGCTGAACTGCAGGATTACTTTGCAGTTGTAGCACACCTTGGACCAAAATCAGACGGTGTATACATTTCTATTCTGAAATCAACAGCAGCCGATGCATCATCAGCTACTATCAAGCTTGATTCAAAAACTCTGTTGATGACACAGAAATAAATTAGACATGTAGTGTTATCCAAAAAGCCATGACAGATATCTTGTCATGGCTTTTATTTTTTTCAAGTAAAATTGTGTAGAACCCGTGTAAGTAATTGGCATAATTGCTGTTTTTCAGCATCAGAAAAACCTTCATAAAACGTATTTATTAACTCTGCTGATAACCGAGAAGTGACTGTATTATACTCCCTGCCTTTATCAGTTAATATAATATATTTACTGCGGCTATCCTTTTCTGAAGTTTTTGACATCACAAGTCCAGCCTTCAAGAGTTTTCGAACAAGAACCGTTGTAGTTGACTTATCTCTATTTATTTCAGTAGCAATTTCAGACATGGTCATTTTATCTTTTTTTGACAATAAAAAAAGAATAAATCCATGTGATGATACAAACTCTGGCATTCCTAGCTGAATTAATTTACTATTTAAAAAATCTGCCGCCGCAGAATGTACATGCGAAACCAATGTTATTGTAGAACTAATATCATATTCCATAATTTCTATAATATCATAAAACTCTCATTTTGACTTGCACTTATTACCCTTTGCCGATATCATACGATTTATGATCGATTTTTATCTAAAGAAAAACTTTTGTGACTGCTGGGACAACATGCTTTCATTACTTGTTGGTAATGTTACGCTTCTTATATATATTCTGACAACTTGGTTTTTAATTAATGCCTTTTCGAGTGCAAATATGGGCCTCGGTCTTATCCTTGCAACTGTGGCAACAGGAGGATTTATGGTCCTTTTGTTTGGTTATGCACATTGTGCCGCCATTATTTCTGATTTTGGCTCTCCATCTATCGGACTATTCTTTACTTCAATCTTAAAAAAGGCAAAAGAAGGTTTTTTATTTGGATTACTATTAGGAATACTCATAATAGGCTGTTTTTTTGGCATTCCTATGTACTTTTCCATGCATTCATTTATAGGAACCATGTTAGGTCTCTTTTTATTTTGGGTTGAAGTCATCACACTACTGGCATTGCAATGGTTTATACCTGTCATGTTTTTAATGAATAATTCATTCAAAAAAACACTAAAGAAATGCTTTATTCTGTTTTTTGACAATCCAGGATTTACCCTGTTTATGGCACTTTACACCATTGTATTACTCACCGCCTCAACAGTATTAGTGTTTTTAATGCCATCATTTACCGGCATCACTCTTGCACAAATAAATGCATTACGACTACGACTCTATAAATATGACTGGATTGAACAGCATCCAGAATTAACATCCAGAAAAGATCAAAAAAATATTCCATGGAAAGCTTTATTACAACAAGATAAAGAAACCCTCGGTCCCCGTAACATCCGATCATTTATCTTCCCCTGGAAAGACTAGCACTGCTACCTTCGCATATGAATAAAGTTATCATAACTCTTGACATCGTTTTTATATAAAACTATATTAACACAAGAGGAATTATGAAACTTTTCAAATCATGTATCTATATATTGTATGCAGTTTTTGCGTTGGGTATTACATCTTGTGGCAACACAAACAAACAATCAGTATCGATTGCTGTTTTTGTTCCAGGGATTCTTTCAGATAGTCCAATTTACGATCAATTGGTTAAAGGCGCACAACAAGCTGTTGATGAACACACTTCTCAACTACCCAATGGAAAAGATTCAGTCAAACTGACCGTACTTGAAGCTGGTACTAACCAAGCAGAATGGGGCAACAAACTCACCGCTCTTGCGGCAACCCGAAACTATTCAGTAATTATTTCCTCCAATCCGTCAATGCCAGAAATTGCAGATACGGTTTTAAAACAATTTCCGGATCAAAAGTTTATTTTTTTAGACGCATATCGAAACCAAAATACAAACATGTATACGGTACTATATAATCAACATCAACAAGCCTTTATAACAGGATATATTGCTGCCCTTATGTCAAAAACTCATAGAATTGGTCTTATAGCAGCACAACAATACCCCATCATGGACAATGATATACTGCCAGGCTATAAAGAAGGTGCAGCATATGCTAATCCAGAAACAACAGTCGATTATCGTATTGTCGGTAATTGGTATGACGCTTCAAAAGGTGCAGAACTCACCCGAGCAATGGCAGACTCTCAAGTAGACGTCATTCTTCCTATTTGCGGAGGAGCAAGCCAAGGAGTTATCGCTACAGCCATAGAAAATCATCAATATGTTGCATGGTTTGACAGCAACGCATATAACAAAGCCCCTGGTACTATTATTTCAAGTACAACAAACAGACAGCAGCAAATGAGTTATTCTGTAACAAAAGATTTTTTAAATAAAACCATACCTTGGGGTACAGCAAAAATAGTAGGCTTTGAAGATGATAGTCTTATCTTTATTCAAGATGACCCTTTGTATCAGCAAACTGTTCCAGAAGCAATACGTACACAAGTTGCAAATACAATACAAGATATCAAGACTGGCAAGATATCAATTTCTATGACACAATAAGCGTCATCTTTACATGACTATTACTTTAGAATCCATCAGTAAAATATATACACGAAAAACTGCTCTGCTACACATAAACACCACGTTTTCAGGCGGAGCAATTCATTCCATTGTCGGAGAAAATGGAGCAGGCAAATCTACTTTAGCAAAAATACTTTGTGGCGACATCTCTCCAACTAATGGAAAAATTCTTTTAGATGGACAACCAGTAACACTAAAAAATCAACACGATGCAATCAAACTTGGCATTGTTACAGTAAGACAACGACCTCTGTTAGCGGATAGTATCACCGTACAAGAAAATATCTTTCTAGGATCAGATGTATTTGAAAAAAAACAAAACTTTCTAGACCATTTACATACACTTCACCAAAAATGGGCACCGCAACTCACTTTATCGTCATTTGTTTATAACATTGGCGGTGACGATCGTTTTTATACAGCACTACTCAGTGCACTCTGTAGAAATCCAAAAGTACTCCTCTTAGACGAGCCTACATCATTGCTTAACGACAATCAAAGGATAACACTTTATACAAACTTACGGGATCTTGCTCGTACAGGGGTAAATATCATTATCATCACCCATAGTATGGATGAAGCAACAAACTATAGCGATACCGTAACTGTACTTGAAAAGGGAACCATACAAGCTTTTTATTCCAACAGCAAAGCTTTTAATAAAGGAAGTCCTGGATATATAACCTTTGATACACTAAAAGATCCAATCACTGCGCCATCACATAAAAATGCGGAGTTTGATCAAAAAACAGAAAAAAAGCTAAGTTTTTCACATATTACCGTAAAACCACTCAAAAGGCCTGCATTATCTGATATCTCATTTTCAGTTACAAAAGGTCAACTCATCCTCATACAAGGATTAACAGAAGATGGCTTAGACACATTGGAACACCTTGTTACAGGAATGGAAGAATCCCCCTGTAAAGGAAGTGTCAGGTGTGGAACTACAACCATCAACCTCGCTCAAAAACCACTAACACCACGCATTCTCAGAGATAGAAGTGGTATTTGTGCCGCCATTATACCTTCAAATCGTACTTTTAGAGGTTCTAATCCTCATCTTACTGTAGAACAAATTGCAAGTGTGTATACAAGTGCACAACAAGCACATGTACACGCACAGGAGCTTATCAAAAAAGCCAATATCATCATTACCCCAGAGGAACTAGGTGCAAATTTATCAGGAGGTATGCTACAAAGACTTATCATCGAACGTGAACTTGCAACAAACCCGGACTTCCTTATTTTGACAGAACCATTGCAAGGTATTGACTCAAAACGAGCTGGGGATATCTATAACAGGCTCGTATCATTAGTACATCGAGGCACAGGAGTTCTTGTATTAACAACCGCAGATTTTCCAACATCACAATGTGATGCTATCTATAAGCTTCATAGAGGTAAACTCACACTTGAAAGGACTCACCATGAAATATAAATCATTTCCCTATCCTACCATAACCATTCCTGCGATAGGAATTTCACTTTCACTTATCATCATCCTCTTACAAGCACAGAATCCTATTGCTGCAATCTCTGATTTTATAGGGAGCACTTTTACATCGCTCTACTATTTTGGCACCATGCTTAATATGGCATCTCTATATATGATAGCAGGAACTGGTGCAGTATTAGCCATCAAAAGCGGAAATCTCAATTTAGGAGGCGAAGGACAAATTTATACAGGAGGTTTTATTGGTTGTACACTCCTAACTGCCACTTCATTTTTACCTGCACCACTCTCATTTTTCATCGCAATAGCAGCTGTTATTCTTTTATGCAGTCTATTAACCTGTTTTTCTTCTTTTCTGCGTCTGAAAAAAAAGGCTAACATACTGCTTACATCATATCTTGTTTCAGCTGCTATCATCCCCTGTATAGATGCTTTAATTGCTGGTCCATTCAGAGACACACGAGGTAATCTTTTAGCGACAGTGCCCATTCCCGAGTCACTTCAATTTCCATTGCTTTTATCACCATCACCGCTATCGATTACCATTTTTATTGCACCACTCTTTTGTATAGCGCTTTGGTACTTTTTATGTAAAACAACAGCTGGAAAAAAATGTACAATATGGGGTATAGCACCAGAATTTGCTTTATACTGTGGTTATTCACTCCCGGCTTCATTATATATACCCCTTGCCTTTTCTGGAGCTTTACACGGGCTCACAGGTTTTTTTGCAATCTGTGGTACCTATTATACTTGTCACTCCGGTTTTTACTCAGGTATCGGCTGGAGTGCGTTAACCTGTGCCTTAATAGCAAATAAATCACCACTCCATCTCATACCAGCAAGCATTATTATAGCTTGGCTTGTTACTTCAGCTGACAGAACCGCTTTGTTGCAGAATTTTGGTTTTGATATCAGTTCACTTTTACAGGGAATAATTCTTTTTTGTATATCCTGCACGTATATATCTCGGAGAAGACACACATGAACACACTGTATGGTATTATTGCAATAGCCACACCTTTATTACTCATTTCACTTGGAGCACTTATTAGTGAATACGCAGGATGTATGGCCCTCTTTTTAGACGGTATCGTTAATTTTTCTGCATTCTTTTGTTACACATTCACCATTATTACGCATTCTCTCTTGTGGGGGATCATATTAAGCATAAGCTTTACTGTTCTTTTCGTTACGGTCATCGCCTTTATAACAGAAAAGATTCATGCCAATTTTTTTCTTGCAGCACTTGCACTCAGTATGATTGCCACAGGAATTGTCTCAGCAGCATCAGCATCAATCTTCCATACACGAGGAGTACTCACCTCAGAAGTTTTTATGTTCAATACCGCACATATGAGACTTTATACAACCATAATGGCTCTTATTTGTACACTTGCAGGGGCTTTTGCACTAAAAACCTCAAAAATTGGACTATATATTAGAATCACCGGTACAAATCCAGACGTATTACAAGCAAAAGGCGTTAACGTTGCATTATTACGAATTGCATCTTGGTCTATAGCTGCCTTTTTTGCTTCATTAACTGGTATCATCCTTTCACTGCGACTCTCCTCATTTGTACCAAACATTGCCAGTGGTATAGGATGGACCGCACTTGCCGCAGTTTTTTTAGGCAAAAAAAATACCGCAACAGTTATCGTTGCGGTATGTATCTTTGCCATAGCACAGTACGGAGCAAATAACCTGCAAAATATTTCAACACTGCAAGCAATACCTTCTTTTATACTACTTGCACTACCTTATTTTACAGCATTATTCCTTATACTCATTGCCCCTCAGAAAGTGAATCGACAGTAATTACTTCTTCAGTTTTTTCTGCCTGTTCCAGCTGACTTGCCTCACCATCAGCAGAGATCGTATCTGAAGAAGCATTCTCCGAACTTTCTCCTTCTTCAGAAGCAAGTTTTGCCGACTGTTCTTCCTCATCAGCAACTTGATCAGTCTTGAAAGTATCCAATAGCTGACGTAATTCTTCCATCTTTTGATAACTTTCAGAACTTTGAGCACTAACGTCAGACATCATTGCAACAATATCTTCAGTGCCGAGACTTATTTCCTTTATACCACTCTTAGACTGCTCAAAAATATCACTCATCAATGTAACATTACGAGTAATATTTTCCTGTTGAACCGCAAGATTATCACAGTATCCATTAATTTGATCAGCAGTAGCAGCAATATTAGAAGTGTTTTCTGTAATTCGTTTAGTCCGCTCATCAATGCGATCAATACCCAAAGAAATATCTTTTGAAGAGTTTAACATTACTCTTGCACTTTCACTTACCCGTTCAAAAGCCTGAGCTGCAGTATTACTTGATCCATTTGCTTCTTTTACTTTTTCGACAATACCATTAATTGATGTATTGATTTGTTTAGCATTTTCACTTGTAGACTCAGCAAGCTTTCTAATTTCATCAGCAACAACACTAAAGCCCTTTCCAGCCTCACCAGCATGAGCTGACTCAATAGCTGCATTCATAGACAACATATTGGTTTGTTGTGCAATTGCATTGATAATCGTAACAATCTCACTAACTTCATCAAGTTGACCAGTAATACGACTCAAAATTTCATTGGTAGAGGCAATTTTACTATCACCATCATTTACCAAATCTTGCATAGCCTCTGCATGATGCGTCAATTGTTGTGCATTTTGACTGATTGTTTCTAGTGTATTTGCAACTTCATGTACAGCCGTATCAGTTTCAGAAATAGCATGTGTCTGTTCACTATTTTTCTGCACCAATGTATTAACGCCACTACCAATACTTCCAGTTGAGTCAACAGTACTTTGTACTGATTTTGCAAGTTTTTCAAACTGCTGACTCATCAATTCAACACTCTTAGTAATCTCAGTAATAGCAGCAGCCGTATCAGTAGTAGAATCATTAATTTCGGAACTAGACAACAAGGCACGAGATGCACTTTGTTGAGCAATAATAATAAAGTGGTTTAACTCAGAGACCGTACTATTAAGATTTTTCATCATAACAGCAATTTCATCATGTCCACTAACCAACGTCCGTTGAGTCAAATCCTTCTGAGACAATTCAGTCGACAATTGATTAACATGACCAACACGTTTTACAATGCGACCAGTTATCATAGCAATCAAGAACAAAACTAAAGCTGAACATAAAACACAAACAATAACAGCACTAATAAACACCTGCTTAGTCTGTAAGTCAACAATATTTTTAATATCTTCAGACAGCAAATCTACAACCTGCGTAACGCTATCCTTTGCAGTACGCAATGTATTCATTTCAGATTGCAACACCAGCGTCTCAAAATTAAGATTTGCCGTACCTTCCATACCAGAAGTATCCAACATCAAACCTTTAGACATAATAGGATACTTTAACTTTTTTACGATATCCAAACCGCGGATAGCCTTAAGATGCTGATCAAACGAATTAAAACGAGTTTGAAGTATAATCCAAAACGCAGCCTGTTGGCTAAGCAATTCCTCATCTTCGCTTGGCAACTGTTTTCGTGTAGGACTATTCTGCAAAAAATCAAAATCAACAGTTGTCGATTCATATTTTCGCTGCCAATCTTCATACATCGTATCAATATCAGCACCAATATACATCAATTTATTAATATAATCAGAAATATCAGCAATATCATACTGAACTCGTGTTAATACATACTGATAGTTTTTTAATGAAACGAGACGAGTTGTAACGAGCATAAGTCCAAATGAAAGTAAACTCATCATAACAACTATCATTAATGATAGCAGAAAGAACTTAGACCTCAGCTTCATTTTTTTCACTCCTTTTTTCTGAAATACTATTCTATATTAAAATAGTATACCACGGCATATTTGACATGGCAAATTAATAAAACCTTAAAAAAATAAAAGACAATTAAAAAAAAGCGGCCTATCTTAAAAAAGGTAAGCCGCCCAAATAGGAATAGGAGATATTTACTTATTTTTTATTAATTTGCTCAGTAAAATATTCAAAAGCCTCTTTATCGGTATATTTTTCATGAACAATCTTACCGATAGCATCAGCCATCTGTACAGGATGTAAACTCTGGAAAATATTACGTCCCATATCAAGTCCATGTGCTCCCTGACTAATAGCTTGATATGCCATAGTCAATGCTTCATTTTCTGGCAATTTTTTACCACCAGCTACAACGATAGGAACAGGACATGCAGCTACAACTTCATCAAAATTTTCACAATAATATGTTTTTACCATATTGGCACCAAGCTCTGCTATAATACGAGTTGCCAATTTAAAATATTTAGGAGTTCTCTCCATATTCTTTCCGACAGCTACAACACCCAAAGTTGGAATACTATAACGCATTGCCGCATTGATAGCATGTGAAAGATTATCGATACTCTCTAACTGTCCATCTGCACCTATAAAAGTCTGAACTGCTACACAATCTGCATTCATACGTATAGCATCTTCAATATTAACAGCGATAACTTCATGGCTCAAATCTTCATTAAGCATTGATGAACCAGAACTAATACGTAATGCAACAGCTTTTTTACAATCAGGACGGACACTAGTACGTAAAGCCCCACGAGTAGCCATAAGAACATCAACATGAGGAGATAATGTTTGAATTAATAAATCCAAACGTTCCAATCCTGATACAGATCCCATGAAATATCCATGATCAAAAGCAAACATCACCGTGTTGCCAGAGACAGGATTAAAGATATTGGACAAATGCTTTTTCATTCCCCAATCCAAATTTCCAGCACCTTTTACATGAAAACTTCCATCAATTGCAAACGGGGTATCTACATGATAATCATGGGCAACCTTGAGACCGTCTAAATCTGCCATTTTTTTTCTCCCTATAAATATAAAATACGACTGGTTAAGATACTGCGCAGAACAAAAAAACGTATCTGCTCCTGCGCAAGCTCTTGACTCAGTCGCTTTCTAGTACGGTGCACCGCTATTACAGCCGTACATCGTACTATACTAATTTAGAAATTATAGTTATCCATATTGTCTTTTGTAAAGACTGCGCGCTCTGGCAAAAGAACAACACCAGAATCAGATGCAGTATAAGCACCAGGTTCAAGAACGGTATTTGGTTCAATCTTAACATCACCGATAGTTGGGATATTGATAGTGTCACCAACTTTCATTGTGTGGCCAGTTGCTGCCCAGTATGCCAAGTAACAAGCGATTCCACCCTGAATCTTAACATCCCACAGACCCCATCTGGTCAAGATACCTGCACGGCAGTAATCTTTGATAGCATTTGGAGTTGCAAAACCGGTAATAGATACCTTATCTTTGTTTAAACCAAGGTTCTGAGCTGCCTGCAACTGTCCTGGCAATGCAGTTGAATCGTTACAGATAATCAAATCGATATCTTTGTGAGCAGAAAGAACTGCTTCACCAACAGTGATAGCTTTTTCAGCATCCTGATTGCTATAGTAGTTATCTGGAGCAACATTTACCCAAGATGGATAGTTCTTTCTAATGTACTCTTCACCAGCAACCTGCCAAGAGTTCTGATCAGTTACTGTTGCCTGTGAATAGTGCCAGCAGTACTTGATAGCAGATTTAGGATCCTTACCACGTTCCTTCAAAGAATCAACACCCATGTCAACGAGCATCTTTCCAAGAATCTCAGGGGTACCCTGAGATGTCATCAGCTGACGAGTTGAAGCAACAGCATCAGAGTCCCATGTCATAACTGCTACACCAGCATTACGAGCAGCCTTCAAAGCCTGATCAACACCACCTGCATCAAGTGTTGATATAACAATTGCATCAGCACCCTGCTGTACCGCATTGTTAATGATATTAACCTGGTTAGCAACAGCTGCGTCTGGGCTACCATCATATTTAATTGTAAAACCAACTTTCTTTGCGAGTTCCTGAGCACCTTCATTAGCTACTTCAAAGAAAGCATTGCCACTGATTTTTGGAATAAAGACAACAACAACATCCTTCTTTTTTCCGCCAGATGAACCATCAGATTTTCCACCAGCAAAAACCATACTGCCCGCTAACATTACTGTCAATGCAGCCAACAACAACTTTTTCATGTTTTTTCCTCCTATTTCTTCTAAGAAATATACACCAATTTATTTTCCAGCTCTTTCTTTTCCAGACAGAGCACGGAATGCAACGATAATAATAAGAAGAATACCAACTGGAATATCCAGATATTGCGTATTCAGACCTGCCATAGACAAACCAAAACGCATAATACCTATTACAAGAGCAGACAGCGCCGTACCGACAATTGTACCAACACCTCCTGTAATAGACGTGCCACCTAAAACAACAGCAGTGATAATAGGAAGCGTCAATTCCTTACCAAAATCGGCCTTTGCAGTACCCAAATAAGAAGTCAATACAATGCCAGCCAACGCAGCACCCATACCACACAATGCGTATGTCGTCATAATGACAACCTTTGTATTAATTCCTGAAAACTCAGCCGCATTTGGATTGATACCGCACATATAAATGTATCTGCCATACTTAGTCTTATGCAGGATGACATAAGCGATAGCAATCAATACAAGAAAGAGCAAAATCTGAAATGGAATAACCTTAAAAAATCGGAATTTGGTAAATCCAGTAAATACCTCAGGAAAACCTCCGATTCCTTTATACAACTCAACCTTTGCCAATCGGGTAATAGAAATTGCCAAACCAGAATACAAGAAAGAGCCACCTAAAGTAACAACCATTGGTTGTACTTTAGCATACGCAATAATAAAACCACTAAACAAACCACATATTGCACCCGCGATAATTGCTACAACACAGGCCGCCCAGATATTAAGACCACATTGCTGCCAGACAACACCAACAACAATCGAAGACAATCCCACAATAGAGCCTGCCTGGATATCCATACCACCGGCAATAATAACCATTGTCTCAAAGAGCGCTATGATACAAATAGAAATAAAGTCATTTATTGAACCACAAAGGACAACAGGACGCAAAAAGCGAGGATTTAAAAAACCAAATAAAACTATTTCACAGACAATAACGCAAACAAGCATCAACTCGTTGCCAAAGTTTATCTTTTTTCGGATATCAGAAAGTGTCATTTTTACTTATCCTCCTGCGCCGTTTTTGCAAGCAATCGCATACGACGAGATTTTTCTATTGCGTGGTGTTGCAACAAAGCATCTACTGCAACAATGGTGATCAACAAAATACCTGTAATTGTTCCATCAAAATCAGAAGAAAACTTAAGGAATACCAAAATACGATCGATAGAAGCCATAATAATAGCACCAATCATTGCACCAACCAGTGATCCCACACCACCAGAAAGACTTATACCACCAAGAACACAAGCAGCTATAGCTTTCATCTCATATCCGTTACCAGCAATTGGTGTTACAAATCCGATTCGGCTGACATAAATAAGACCAGCTATTGAAGCAAAAACCGAAGAAAGCACAAATGCACTAATCTTAGTAAAATAGATAGGAATACCTATCAAAGTGGCGCCACCGACGTTATCTCCAACTGCTGCATAATTACGGCCACGAGGTACCTTTTTCAAGAAGAATGTACCCAGTAGAGCGACAAGTATGGTTCCCCAATAAAAAAGGGTAATACCACCACAGGTAATCTGACTCAAAGCCTTGTAATCATAGGGAACATTCTCTACCCACTTACCGTTTGTATACACATAAATGAGACCACGGATAATACCATTGGTACCTAGAGTAATAATGATTGACGGTATCTTGAGATACATAAGGCCAATACCGTTAAACAAACCGCACAATGCTCCAACACAAATAGCTACGATGACAGCCAAAAATACAGGAGAACCATCACGTATCATTGTTGCACTTATAGCAGCAGTCAATCCCATAACAGCACCGATAGATACGTCAATTTCACCAATGATAAGAACAAATGAAATACCTATGGACAGCAAACCAAAAACAACACTGGAATTGATAGTCTGCATCAAATTACGTTTTTGTAAAAAGTCGGGATTTACAAGACCAACAATTAAAAACAAAACAACAACAACTATCAGAGAAAACACTTCACGTATTTTTAAAAAACGTTTTACATTCTGAAAGCAATTCATTTTGAAATCTCCTTAGTTTTTGTAACTCCAAATGATGCGGCCATCAAATTATCTTCATTGATTTGATCTTTCATAAACTCGTGATTGATCCTACCGCGATACATAGTTACAACGCGATCACTCAAAGCCATAATTTCTTCCATATCGGAACTAATAAGAACAATTGCAATTCCAGTTTTCTTTAATTCCTGAATAATCGCATAGACATCACTACGGGCTCCAGCATCAACACCGCGCGTAGGCTCATCAAGGATAACAACCTTTGGAGTTGTAGAAAAACATCGCCCTAAAATAACCTTTTGCTGATTACCACCAGACAAAGAACCCATAATCTGATCATCACCAGTTACTTTTATATGGAAATCTCCGATATACTTTTGTGCCACCCGTTTTTCTTCTGCAGGTTTTACGAAAACACCTTTTTCTTTATTAATACATGCAGAGATGACATTGTTGCGTACTGTTGACAACTTAAAAATACCATTCAAAAAGCGATCTTCCGGCAAATAATTGACACCCTTAGCAATCATTGCCTTGGTACCAAGACCGGTAACATCCTCGCCATTAAGAGTGACTTGTCCAGAAAGTACCTTATCTCTACCAAACAACGTTGTTGCAAGTTCTGTACGACCTGCACCGACAACGCCTGCCATTCCAAGTATTTCGCCAGAATAAATATCAAGATTAACATCAGCAAAACCATAGCCAGTAAAATTCTTTAAGGACATTACCAGTTCTTTTTTACAAGGCCCGGCGGAACCTCCAGCTTCTACAACTGTAGATACCTTCTGTTCTTTGTTTTTCTGCATTAAACCTTTCAAGAGCATGTCATAGGTAAAATCTTTAACATCACCTTTCATGGTAATAACACCGTCAACCAACAAACAAATACTGTTTGCAATTTCAAATACTTCATTCATACGGTGCGTGATATAAATAATGCTTACTTTTTTCTTCTGCAAATCTTTTATAATAGAAAACAATGAATTAACTTCATCAAAAGTTAATGATGATGTAGGCTCATCAAAGAACATGACACGAGCTTCTCTCATCAAGCCACGAAGGATCTCAACAAGCTGTTGCTCTGCAATAGAAAGCGTACGGGCACTACGACACAAATCAAGCTTCCACTTTAACTGATCCAAAATGCCAAGCAACTTTTTATGAAGCTCTTTTGCATCACCTTTAATTCCCATAAGAACATTTTCTTCCAAAGTCATATTTGGAAACAACATCGGTTCCTGCGGGATAAGATAGACACCAACATCCAAAGCAGCAGAAGGAACACCAGCCCGCAACTGTTTACCATCAATAAAAATCGAGCCTTCATCTGGACGATGTATACCCATAATACATTTAACCAATGTACTTTTACCGGCACCGTTGCCGCCAATCATGGCAAGCACTTCACCAGGATATACATCCAAGTCTATTCCTTTTAGAACCGCATTGGATCCAAAACTTTTATGTACATTTTTTACAGAAAGCATTGGCAAAGCTTTTTCTTCAGCCATGTTCATTCTCCCATTTTTTTCAATACGCCCGGTTGCAACCTGCCTTGCTTGTGTTACAAACCAGATATAAAAATGAACTTTTGTTCAACATAAGAACATTTTCATTTTAAGTGTAAATCCGAAATTTCAAATTGTCAAATTAAAAATAGAAAAAATTACATAAATTTACAGCAGCAGGGATTTATATCCAAAAATCGGGGATAAAAAAAATAAAATATTTTATTGCAGATTTGAAATTGTCATGTTATTATATTCATAAAACGAACTTTTGTTCATCAATGAAACAAATTTAAAAGGTGAGTGAAACCCTATAATGATAGATAGTGAAAAGGAACTAGTCATACGCTCAGCGTGGTACTATTATGTTCAAAAAAAGACTCAAAAAGAGATTGCAGAAAAACTGAACATATCTCGCATGCGCGTGCTTCGATTACTTGAAAAAGCAGAACAAGAGGGCGTTATACAGATCAAAATTAAAAGCCAATATAATGATCGTGTACAAGTTGAACAAGACTTGATCCAAACGTATAACTTAAAGGATGCCTTTGTCATACCAAATGATAACGATACCGATAGCACAAAACTGACAGATGCACTAGCACACGCTGGAGCATTATATTTAGATGAATACTTTTCCGATAACCCTCTCATCAATGTAGGATATGGTAATACAACCTGTCAGGTAATGAACTATTTTTCTAAAATTTCAGAAAAAAAACCTACATATGTATCTCTCACTGGGGGAGCAAGCATTTATCTACTCAATACCCAGATACCTATCAATAACTCAAACATGTATTTAATTCCTGCTCCGTTAAAAGCCTCTACCAAAGAGATGGTTGAGGCCATAAAATCAGAAGCAGCAGTTATAGAAATCTCTCAGATGCACAAAAATGCAACATGCTCAATTATCGGCGTCGGCGGCATGGACGAGGGAGCAACAGTTATAAAATCAAGTATCATTCCAAAAACCGATTTTGATTTTCTCAAAATACGTGGTGCAGTAGGAGATGTATTGGCTCAGTTCTTTGACAAGGACGGCAAACCTATAACCACAAGTGCAGAAGAACACCTCATCACCTACTCCTTGGAAGATCTAAAGCAATTGCAAAATGTCATTGCGATTGCAGGAGGAGAGACAAAATACCAAGCCATAAAAGCAGCAATAAAGGCAAAGTATTTGAGTATTTTGATTACTGATGAAGCAACTGCAACATGGTTATTGCACAATAGTAAATAAATAGTAAGGAGAATATAATGGCTGGTTCATATGTTATGGCCATCGATGCCGGAACTGGTTCAGTACGAGCTGTCATTTTCGACACAAAAGGCAATCAAATCGGATGTTCACAAAGAGAATGGACACATACAGAAGATCCTCGATATCCAGGAAGCATGAATTTTGACTGGGAAACAAACTGGAATTTGGCAAAATCATGCATTTCCGCAGTATTAAAAGAAACAGGAATTAGCAATACTGACATTGCAGCAATTTCTACAACATGCATGAGAGAAGGCATTATACTCTATGATGCACAAGGCAAAGAAATCTGGGCATGTGCAAACGTAGACGCCCGTAGCACTGATGAAGTTTTGCAACTCAAAAACATGTCACCAGCACTTGAGCACGACCTGTACCTTGAATCAGGACAGACATACTCACTCAGCGCCATACCTCGTATACTCTGGGTCAAAAACAATGCACCTGAGATTTATAAAAAAACAGCAAAAGTAGGTATGTTCAATGACTGGCTTATCTACAAAATGAGCGGTAAACTTATTGTAGAGCCAAGCAACGGCTCAACAAATGGTTTCTTTTCACTTGCAACACGCAAATGGGATACCACAATAGCAGACCGCTGTAATCTGCGCAATGATATCTTTCCAGACATACAAGAGAGCGGTACAACTGCAGGTGTCGTAAGCAAACAAGCAGCAACTGAAACAGGACTGGCAGAAGGCACCCCATTGATCGTTGGCGGAGGAGACGCACAACTCGGTACCATCGGAGTAGGTATCACACAAGCTAATGAAGGTGCCATTTTTGGAGGCTCCTTCTGGCAATATGAATATAATACCGACTCTCCAAAGATTGCTGATAATTTTTCTATTCGTGTTAACTGTCACGTACAACCAAATCTTTGGCAATACGAAGCACTTGCATTTAAACCAGGACTCGTCATGCGCTGGTTCCGTGACGCATTCTGTCAAGAAGAAAAGAAACTCGCCAAAGAAAAAAATACAAGTACCTATTGCATTATGGACGAGCACGCCGCAAAAATACCTGTTGGCAGTTATGGCATGATGTGTACATTCAGTGACATCATGGACTTTGGTTCATGGCGCCATGCAGCACCAACATTTACCAACTTTGAACTCGACAGCGACAAATACAATAAATACACATTCTATCGAGCCATTTTGGAAAACACAGCACTGATTACTTATGGACACATTTTACAAATCCAAAAAGCAACGGGCAAGCTACCAAAAACAATCTCAATTGGCGGTGGCGTTGCACAAAGCAAGCTCTGGAGCCAGATAGTCGCAGACGTAATCGGATTACCAGTTCGTGTACCAGTCGTAAAAGAAGCAACAGCTCTCGGAGCTGCCATGATAGCAGCAACTGGTGTCGGTATATACAAAAACATCGACGAAGCAGCTCAGGCTATGGTAAAAATAGAAACCACATTACAACCAGACATGAATAACCATTCATTGTACATGAAACTCTATGACACATGGCGTACTGTATACAAAGCACAACTCGATCTTGCAGATGCCGGTGCAACAAAATACATGTGGGCAGCACCAGGCAGTGCAAAACATAACTAATACGACTAGACAAGCATTATTACGGAGGTTTTATTATGTATATCGTTGACGAAAAAGACAAAGAATATCGATTTGGAGATAGCGGTCCAAAGTACCTAATGAAGGGACCACGCATGAATTTTGCAATAGTACAGTTTCAACCAGGACAGGACTTTAGAGCACATTATCATGATATCATGGAAGAAAACTTTTACATCCTCGAAGGAGAAGTTGATATCGTTGTAGATAACGTTGTTCATCATCTCACAAGAGGACAGTTTATACACATTGAGCCAAAAGAAGTGCATTACGTCATTAACAGATCTTCAGCTGTTATGAGAATGGTATCTTCACTTGCTCCATACCAACAGCAAGACAAGACAGAAGTGGAAAATCCAAAACTGGATTAACCGCACCCTATAAAAAAAAAGGTCTGCAATGCATCTCGTGCAAAGCAGACCTTTTTTTTGTTACAGATACAGTCGATTAATGTATCGAACCGTTTTTATATTTTTCTACGCTGATATATTTTCCGTTTGCTCCAATTTTTTTACCATCAATTTCTACAAAACCATCTTTTGTACAAAGTGACATTTCAGCAAACTTATCAGGCTTTACAAAACAAAGCTCTTCTTCTGGAACAGAAAATCCTTCTGGTTCAAGCACAGTTCCCACTTCAAAGTCATCAGCAAAGATAACCTCGCAGGTGTCATGGTCATCTGCACCACCTTCGCTTGCTGCAAGAAGCATGCCGTTACTACGAACACCACGGAAGTTAGCAGGTTTTAAATTGTAAACAAGAACAATATTACGATTTAAAAGTTCCTCAGGCTTATAGAACTTAACGATTGAACTTACAATCTGACGAGGCTCATCATCACCACAGTTTAAGGTCAGTATATAAAGGAAGCTTCCACCTGGATGCTGCTCCACTTTTTCAATTTTGCTAACCTTAAGAATTACACGGCGACTAAAACGTTCTGCCAATGGCAATTTGTCAATTTCGGCTGGAGTAAGCTTTTTATTAGAAGCAACTTTTTTAAGTTCGTCCTCAGAAACACCTTCAACGCTTGACAAAAGCTTTTCAAGCTGAGCCTTGCCGATAATTCGCATAAAGCTTCCAAGACGAGGTCCCTGATCTTTACCAATCAAAGCCTGATACAAAGCGGTAAACAAAGCTTTTGGATCAATATCAAGTTCTTTTGCAACAGCATAAATTGCTTCCTGACAGTCTTTATCAACCTGGAACGTGTCAATCTTTGGCACAACATCACTCAAAACTTTAGCAACAGCCTTAGCTAAATCCTGTGGCAACTTAGCTTTAGTACCCTCCTTGCGGAGTGCAAAGCAGAACTCAGGAGCACAATCAGGAGCTGAATGCTGAATCCAGTACCATGCACATTCACAACGATGGCGTAAGGTTTCTTCCTGCTCAGGTTTTACATTACCCAATGCTTTAATAACAGCATCAATGTTACCAGAATATGTCTGTAACAATGTTGTCAACTGACGGAATGGAACCTGATATGGCATAACCTTTGGCATACCTGGCTCTACCTGTGACAAGATGTAAATTCTCTTTTCTTTATTAGCCAAATCTTCAGATTTTGCCTTATCGATACCCCATGCAATACGCTCGGTACGATCATAAGCTTCATACATAGTAATAACATCAAGGTCAAAGCTAATGGCAAACTCATGATCAACTTTATTTACAGCAAAAATATAACGCAGCAATTCCGGCTGATATACTTTTAATGCATCTGGCAATGCAATAACCTTACCCTTTGATGAAGACATCTTACCAGGAATACCTTTCAATGAAACAAAGTCGTATTTCATGGTAACAGGTGCCTGCCAGTTATAAATACGCTTAGAAACCAATTTAGCAGTATCGTATGAACCACCAGGACTGATATGATCCTTGCCACCTGGCTCAAAAGTAACTTTTTCTTCGTTCCATCTCATCGGCCAGTCAACTCGCCAACCGAGCTTAAAGCCTTTAAATGTACGCAAATCGCCAGTTTCTTCGTTACCACACTCACACTTATATGAAATACCATACTCACCATCATAACCGGTAATCTGGGTTGTATCCTTATTACACTTTGAGCAGAAAACGCTTACTGGCCAGTATTCATCTTCCGCTTTCATTTTATGCTGCTCATCACGATACTCATTCAGGCACTGCTTGATGAGCTCACGATTCTGCATAGCCTTTTTCATGCCCTCGGTATAGCGGTTTGCACGATAGCGTGAAGCCTGATATAAAAACTCTGGATGGATACCAACACGAGGCAGTTCCTGCTCGATATCAACCTCATGATGACGAGCATAATTTTCATTACGACCTGTTGTATCAGGAACCATTGTTATAGGATAGCGCAAGTAATTCTGCAAAATTTCAGGATTGGGCATATTAGCCGGTACTTTACGGAATACATCATAATCATCCCAGGAATAAATAAATCGGACATTCTTACCACGATCACGCAAAGCACGAACGATCAAATCAACTGTCATAATTTCACGGAAATTACCAATATGGACAGTTCCGGAAGGTGTAATACCGGAAGCACATGTATACAAATCAAGATCGCCACGTTCTTTGATAATTTTTTCTGCAACCTGATCAGCCCAATGACACAGGAGCGGATTCTTTTCATTAGTACTCATAGTTTTTCTATTATATAGATATACACAGGTTTATACAAGGAATAGAAAAAGCTTCAATCTTTCTACGAAGTGTATATTCCATGAATTGAGAAGATCACGCCTTATCACAAAATTCCATATATTTTTAGAGTAAAAATCACAATTTTCTTTTGGTGAGTTGCTTCTGAAGGCTTTGCGTGAACCGAAGAAGGAAAGTTTAGTTTTTAATTTGTGTTCAGACTATTTCTTGAGTCAGGATCCGGGAAACCACCTTTGTCAACGCTCATGCGAAAATTGTATTGCGCCGATTAAATCTTCAAGAGTGTAGACTTCATTATCACGTAAATCCAGAATATTAAAATCCCGGACATTATTTTTGTCATCAACCAAAAGCTGTATTTTTTCTCCTTAAAAAAAATTATTCTGATACAGATTCCAGTGCAGTTAATAATTCTTTGAACTGTGAAAGCAGGATTTTGCGTGTACCAACTATTGAAAAACTGTCACAACGGATTATTCTGCATCTTGAGCTGATTATAAAATACAGGGGAAGATCGTCATCATTAGTAATGTCAGCTTCATCTGTATCAAGTCCTTTTTTATAAATACTGATTGAATAGCCTTCTCTGTCATATTTTTTTTCAACTTCTTTATCGAGTAAGAAAGAAATCTTATTTTTTGTGTTACTCAGAAATTCATACAGTTCTTTTATTGATTCAAGAAAATCTGCGAATTCTGATTTATCCAGTGCAAAAAAATGCTCAGTTGTCTGGTCATAAACATTGTATTTGCTGTCCCAATAATTAAAGCACACATAATCAGATTTAGACTTAAAATCTTCCTTGTGGTAATCCTGTATTCTGTCAGTTAAATCAGGATCTGTATCAAGCTGAACACGGCGCACTATTTCGTTATACTGGCAGCTGCAAAAATCTTTTGGCAGATTGCAGCCGGTTGCAAGATCAAAATATGCGTCTACATTTGATTTTTTCTTATCTTTGAATTTTAAAAATATTCTTCCAAGTTTTGGATTATCGGATTTCGGATTTATCTCAAAATAAATTTTTTCATCTTCAAAAGAAAGTTCTGTTTTGTGCTCTGTTGCGCGCCACCACCAGAAGGCGTATTCCTGTATCTTATAGATTTTTTCTTTAGAAAGATTTATTTCGTGTTTTGTGTCTTCGCCTTCAAAATTCCAGGTAAAAAACCAAAATTTATTTGCACTGTTGTAAAGAGTATCCCACTTAATCCGGTTGAAATCAGTTTTTATTCCAAAGTTCGGATGTTCAAAGGAATATCTTAAGCAGTTTGCTTCAACGAGCATATAAATCTTTTCAAATTCCTGAGCAAACTCTTCCGGGAAACAGGTAAAATCAATCCTGTTATTGTAGCTGTTATGAACGTCTTCATTTGTGATTGAAAAATAAACTGTTCCTTCGTTTTCATCTTTACTATACCAGAATCTAAAGGGACCGGCTTTTTTAGCTTCAATTTCTTTGATATCAGTTTCTATTGACTTAATATACATAAGAACATGATAGAACTGAACAAAACCATGCAGGGAAACATAAAGTCTTCTTGAATGTTCTTCATCTATTTTTGCCGATTCATCTGTATTCCATTTTAGGGCAAAGTATTCATCAATAAAAAATGCATGAAGTTTTCTTGGATAATGAAGGTGTATTTTTTCTGCTTCCGTATAATTTATAAAGTCATAAAAAGGATGACGGATGGGATTCATATTTTCTTTATCATACATAAATGGAACTTCAAAAAAATCATTTATGTTTTTGATCAGAAGTTTTACGTTTTTATGTTTTTTATAACGGCTGCTTTCAGAAATTTCAAGTTCTATAAACTGATTGCTTTTTTTATACGGAATTGTTTCTATATCAAGTACCCAGGTTGCAAAATATTTTGAAGCCATGGCCATTTCTTTTGCAGTGCATGTTATTGTTTTCTGACTGTCAATTTTTTTATCATAAAAAATGGCCATAGTAACTTCGTAATTTTTATCTCCAACTTGTTTTTTAATCCATCTGATTTCAGGGATTTTTATGATGTCTTTATCTTTGCGGCATTTTTCAAGATACCATTCAAATTTTTCTTCAAGCTCAGTTTTGATTTTTCCAATGGGCTCAAGGATTTTTGATTTGTTACTCTCTGGAACATATTTTTCAAGCTCATGGAGGACAGGCTCTACATCGCGGACATAACCTTCAACATCATATCCATGTTTAATCCCGATTCTATCTCTGTCTTTTAAAAGCGGATATTCCGGGAAATAGTCGTCGCTAAATTCATCACTTACTGCTGGATCTGTAACAATAATGTTGATTTCAAGTTTTGGTGAAGAGCGTTCGTAATATACATTTTTTGCATAAAGATTGATTTCATACTTTTCTAAATCATCAGCAGGAATTTCAAGGCTTCGATCCCATTCACCGCCATAAGTTCCTTCAGGACCGTCTCCACGATCAAGAACTTTTTTTGGAACTGAGCGAATCAAGTTGATTACTTGAACTACCCATTCAGGTTTAAGAAAAAGAGAACCTTCCCTGTAAGCCGTGTTGTCGTAACTTTTTGACCAGCCATGAAGAATGATTCCTTCTGAAATTTCTTCTATAATATAAGCATAGAATGTATCGTAATAAAAACTTTCTGCAATGATTTTTGACCATGGAATATCTGACATAACATTTTTCTCCTGTTAGTATTTAACTTTATTATATCCCCGCCTTTTTTAATGCGATATCAAAATTCTTTTCTGATATTTCTTCTCCACGGTTTTCAAAACAATTGTCATATGCAGGATTTTTATTGCATAGAGATTTTGAGGCATTACAAATTGCCTTCCGCTGTTCTGTTTTAGAAAGCGACGGATTTATTGTTTTAAAATCACGGATAGTGATGTTTGTATGCATGTAACTTGCATTTACAGAAACGAGAAGAATTTTCACTCGGACAGTATAGCAGAATTTTACTTCAAGAAGTAGCTTCTTCTATTTCATCTATTAATCTGCACACTTCGTTCTTTAATTCTTCATAGGTCCAATATGAAATTGTAAATACATGGCTATTAATGCTCTTATCTTCCCATAATGCCATAATTCTTAGCTCTCTTCAGAGTTAGGATCAACATTAAAGTGAGCTCTTATCTTCCCATAATGCCATAATTCTTAGCTCTAGTGGAGTATGGTACCCATAATAATCATATTTAGTTTCTATACATAATAGATAATCGTCATCCTCCTTATAAAACAGTTCATTCACAAACCTTCCATCCCCTTCTTCATCAACACCTTCTTTTGAAGGGTCATGATCTATGTTCTTTAATGTTTCCAGAACAGCAGGTAAATCAGCCAATTTGATTTGTATATAAATAATTCCATAATCTTCCTTAGGAAATGCATACGCTCGTATACTTATTTTTTTTGAATCTTTTATTATTTTATAATGATCTACTTTCATCTGTTTTTCCTCGGTTTACTTCTATTTGAACAGATTTTTCCGTCAATTGATAAGCGTTGGGTGCCAAGCTCTTTGGCATTTTTTGAAGAAATCGCTTTTCCGCCTCGCTTTTCAAGTGATTTTCGTGCATCGAGGGGAGGGCTTCCGCCATATCCTGCTAAATTAGCAATATTATAAAGCTCATCTTCAAACTGACAATTGGATCGTTTTCTTTTTATTCCCATGGCGTTCATTACCATTGCTAAACTTGTCAGCTGGCACATATTCCAGCCATACACACCTTTTGCAGAATCTCCGGCATTATCTCTCTGGCTCCGTAAAACAGCTTAAAATTTGTTTTACGCACTTGTAAAGAAGTTCACGAATATAATTCATGATTAGTTACTAACAGAATCACTTACATAT
>JAILIC010000086.1 GCA_024695475.1 Treponema sp. | reverse complement strand
GAAAGAGTTTCCTACTCAGGATGAACTGTGGCAAAAATTCGTTCAGCTCAAGAAATATACTCCTGAACAGATAGAGATTATCAGTAAAGATTATTATCACGATGTAAATGGAAAAGAGCCTCGTTACTATCAGCGTGCTGTTATTGATAAAGTCGTGGAAGCTTATGCCCGTGGTGTAAAACGTATGATGTTCGTTATGGCAACTGGAACTGGAAAAACATATACGGCATTCCAAATCCTTCATCGCCTTATGCAGACAGCTAGTGGTAATAACTTACGAATACTTTATCTTGCGGACCGGAATGTTTTGATTGATCAGACTATGGATCAGGATTTCAAACCGTTCGGAAACAAAATGATTAAAATTGAAAACCGGACTGCAAGTAAGAGTTATGAAATCTTCATGAGTCTTTATCAGCAGCTAGTTGAATATAATCTTACTCCAGGTGCTCCGCAGCCCTACGAACAGTTTAATAAAAACTATTTCGACATCATTATGATAGACGAGTGTCACCGTGGATCTGCAAAGAAAAACTCTGAATGGCGCAAGATTTTGGATTATTTTAGTGGTGCTGTTCAGATTGGTATGACAGCAACTCCAAAAGATGATACCGATAGTGATAATTCAAATATCAGTTATTTTGGAAAACCTCTCTATACATATTCTCTTAAACATGGTATTGAAGACGGATTCCTTTATAAAAAGCACAGCGAATCCGCTGATGAAAAGATAAATTTAACACTTTCAAAAATTACAGAAATACTTGGAATTGAATTGTAAAGGAAAAAAGGAAGAATGTTCAACCTGTCGGAAATTCCGACAAGTTCAAAACAGGAGCAAGTAAAATGACTGATTTGTCAAAAGGCGAAATAAAAATATACGAGCATAATGGTTCTAATCAGGTAGAAGTTATCATGCAGGATAATTCTATCTGGCTCAGTGCAGAAAAGATTGGAGAACTTTTTGACAACAAAGACCGCTCTACAATTCAGCGTCATATAAAGCATATATATGAGGAAGATGAACTCTCAAAAGATTCAACTTGTGCATTTTTTGCACAAGTTCAAACAGAGGGATCAAGATCTGTTACAAGAAATATACCCTATTACAATCTTGATGTTATTCTTGCAGTTGGTTACAGAGTATCATCAAAGATTGCGACAAGCTTCAGAAAATGGGCGACGAATATTCTTCATCAATATGTCGTAAACGGATACGTAATAAATGAACAGCTTCTAAAAAAAGAGCATGAAAAACTCATTGCCCTTAATACTTTAACAACTTCCTTTGCGAAAAGCATCAACTCACAAAAACTCGAAAATCTTGATGATATAAAGAAAGCCGTGAATTTTTTGCAGGATTTTTCAGCAGGGCTTATTCTCTTGGACGATTTTGACCATGGGAATCTTGATAAAAGGGAAAAACCGAAGCTCCTGCGCAAAAAATCTCAGAGAGTGAATTTTTGGAAGTGATAAACGCAATGAAGCCAGCCTTTGAGAGCGATGTTTTTGCAGTTCCAAAAGACAATAGTTTTTCTGGTGCCGTTAATAACATTTATCAGACTTTTGGCGGAAAGGAACTTTACCCAACATTGGAAGAAAAAGCCGCAATGCTGCTGTATTCAATTGCAAAAGACCACTGTTTCCATGACGGAAACAAAAGAATTGCTGCCAGCTGTTTTTTGTACTTTATGCAGAAAAACGATATGCTGTATGTAAACGGCAAAAAAAGAATAGATGATGACACCTTGTTTGCAATAACGCTTTTTATTGCAGAAAGTAAAACAGATGATATGGGTATGTTCCGGCAGATAATCATCAGCATTTTGAACAGAAACAAGTAACATGGCACAGATAAAAAAAGATACAAGTTTAAGAAAAGCCATTCTCCAGGCAGCAATTATCGGTGAATTGACAAGCAATTCCCCACAAGATTTTGCTTCGCAAAAGTCACAGGATGATTTTTCATGCGAGACAGGAAAACAGCTTTTGGGCCGCATTATAGAAAAACGCAATGCAAAAGCTCGTGATGAATGGGAAGAAGCTTTGAAGCAGAATCCAAAGGCTAAGAAGCCAGCGGTTATTATTGCAAGTGAGATTGAGGAAGAGGATATTCCGTTTGAGATACCGGAAAGCTGGTGCTGGTGTAGATTGGAAGATATTTGTACTAAACTTGTGGATGGCGATCATAATCCTCCTGCAGGATTACCAACGAATACTGAATATATTATGGCTTCTTCGCAAAATATTAATGACGATTCGTTGGTTGAATTAGAGAAAGTACGATATCTTTCCAAAGAACTTTTTGAAGTTGAAAACGAAAGAACAAAGGCTCAAAAAGGAGATATTTTCTTTACTTCTGTCGGAACCCTTGGAAGAAGTTGTGTTTATGATGGTTCAAAAAATATTTGCTTTCAGCGAAGTGTTTCTGTCATAAAAACAGAGATTTATAATAAGTTTTTTAAGTATTGTTTGGATGCACCATTCATTCAGTATTTTATTATTGATAATGCAACAGGAACTGCTCAAAAAGGTTTTTACCTTAATCAGTTAGCAAAGCTTGTAATTCCATTACCGCCTTTGGAAGAACAAGAAGTAATAGTAAAAAAAGTGGAAGAATTACTTCCGTTATGTAAATAAAAAATAAAGAGAAAAGGATGGTAATAATAAATGTTTGATATGGAAGATTGGATAAAAAAAATAGATGGAGAAGCAGAAACTAATCAATTATTCAGAATCGTATGGATAGGAATAAAAGATATAGCATATATGATATGTATTCCTATTAATTGGATTTTAACTGTTATAAAATATATTTTTACAGTATTCGAAAAAATACATAAATATAAAACAGATTTTTTCTTTTGGACAATTACTTCATTTGGAATTGCTCTTTTTGGAATATGGTTACCTTTATTGATTGATTTTTTCAATGGATTAAACTCTGGACCAAATAATACAACTTATAACGTTTATTTAAAATTATTAAAAAATAATCCCTA
>JAILIC010000115.1 GCA_024695475.1 Treponema sp. | reverse complement strand
TATCGCTTGTTTAACAGCGGAAAAATTCATTATACCATTGTAATGCCTAGTTACGAAGAAGTATATGGAAAATCCAATCTTGGTGATTTAATGATTATTTTAAACATGGGATAAACGTAATCATATAGATTGCTTCTACATCGTTTAAGATGCTTTACCATTACTTTTTTGTTACGCCTTGCGTCTTTATAATAAGTTTGACTAAAAATGTCTTCATCATCAGCATTTACATCATCACCACCAGATAAATCATTCCAATGTCCAAAATATTCTTTCACGGTCATGACTATCTTTTTAAAAAGACCTTT
Organism: Treponema sp.; assembly: GCA_024695475.1. GTDB lineage: Bacteria > Spirochaetota > Spirochaetia > Treponematales > Treponemataceae > Treponema_D. The sequence goes on along the minus strand of JAILIC010000115.1, from coordinate 3,593 downwards.
TATCAAAGAACCAATGCTTAAATCAGAAGAAGAATTGCTATCATCAAGGTCTTCTATTGCTTTGCTTGTTTTACTGTCTTCTCCATCGGAATCGTCTATTCCAATTTCTGTAGTATAGGCTTCACCCATAGAACTAGGTGTTGTAAACATAAATATGGAGGCGATTAATGCGACAACAACAAATAAAAGTAAAAGAGGCAAAAGAATAGGAGCAAACATGGTATGAAGAAGATGTTTGAGTCCTTTTTTAGCCAAATTATTTACAGGAGCAGTTGGCTTTGCTTTTTTACCCATAAATTTATTGAAAGCGGATTTTATCTTTCCTGTTGTTCCACTTTCTACTTTATTTGTTTTTTGCACATCACTTGTTGCTTTTTTTGCTTTTCCTGCTTTGTAATTATTCAACATCTGTTGTGCTTTTTTTGCGTTATCTGTTAAATCCGTTACTTTATGAGCCGTATTTTTGGCTTTTTTTAGTCCACCATCTAAGTCATCCAAAGGATTTTGATTTTCTTTATCTTTATCATTATCGTACATAAACTAATTGTAGTAAAAGGGGAAAGAAAACTATCTTCCCCCTTTTCTTTGTTCTCCTTTCTTCACTTATTTATACGGATTTGGCATTTCATCTACGCCTTTTTGCCCATCAACTTTTTCTGAATAAACGGCAAAGGCTCCATATTCTGTATTGATAATGTTTGGTTTACCTTTTCTCGTTGCTCTAGCGGTATCAAAATAACTATAAATAAAGTTCTTTGTATCGCCCTTACCATGCACATCATCATTTTCGTTTGTATAGAATGAAGTCATTCCTGTGGTTGCATCATGTTCAATCATGTCTGGATTAATTCCTCTATAACCAAGTTGTGCGAATACACCATCTGGTTCAAGCAACTTATCCATTGTACTTGCTTCACTAAGATGTGAATTTGCATTAAATACAGGGGCATTACGGAAAGCTTCATCTTTCTTCTTGTTGTAGCTACCATACAATTTTCCATCTTGATATACTTGAACTTCTCCCTGTGAACCAACAAGTTGTATATCATTATATTTATCTGGATTTGGAACGCCTAAATCTGCGAATACTTTTTGAGAATTCTTTCCAAGGATTGCAGAAGCCGCATCAATTCCTGCGATTGAACCTCGTTTACGATTTCCGTTTTCATCCAATCCTTGAATGTTAGGAATATTAAGTTTTTCGCCATCTTTAAGTTTAAATGCATCGGTATTCATAGATAAGTACATTTGTTGTCCGTTTGCATCGTGCTTATCAAGTGGTATTGCATTTGGATTATCTGGGTCAATACTAATTCTAAATGGACATTCTCTTCTTCCTGTGACCTCTCCGTTGCTATCATAAGTATTTAATGCCGCAATACCATTAATTCCGTTTCCATCTTGATCTGTTACACGAACGCTATTAAATCCACCTGCATCAAAGGCTTCTGCTAATGGAATTAAATGCTCATCTCCATTCGCATCCTTTTGTGTTACGGAATAAGCACCAAGCAAGGAGTCCAAAGCGGAGAGTTTTTTAGAAGTCGGCATAGATGCAAGAGCTTTGTCAATTGCATTTTGTCCTGCACGACCATTAGCGGAAACAGAAGACAACATTTTCTTTTCGCCATCTGACATTTTTACAAAAGGTCCAACTCCGGCTTTTCCAAGTCCATTTCTTAACTGACCACCCAGGGAATCTGTCATAAATTCAGCAGAAGGCAAAGCACCAAATCCTCCACCTTTCATACCATTCATAAATCCTGCGAGTGCAGGCATTCCACCAAGGACAGTTGCATTTGCTCCAACGCCAAGAACACCTTTTCCAATTTTTGAAGTTCCTGCAATTGCGGCTGCGGAAGTAACTGTAAAGGTATCTAACAAAGAAGAACCCATAGATGCAGAAGATAATCCTGCTTTACTCAATTGACTTTCGATAGAACCCCAGAATTTACCAATTGCCATAATAAATAAGGCGTTAACTAAAGTGAAGTCCATTGTTTTTAATAAATAAATCATAATAACCGCCCATAATTTATTAAAAACAAGTAAAAACATAGAAACCAAAGTCATTTTTATCCAAGAGAAAAATACGTTTTCTGTAGTAACACTTGCGAAAAAACCACAGAAGAGCGGAGAAGTGAGATACAAAAGTACCATGGTAACGTATTTTTGAATAATTTCTAATACGACTTTTAATACTGTATATGCAACACCAAGCAGTAATACCAAGTCAATAAGAAGTAAAATTAATGGCATAATAGCTGCCATAGAGGATGCTGAAAGAATAGAACCTGTGATTCCTGCAGTTGCGGCAGTTGAAGCCAAGCCAAGAGTGGAGAAAGCACCATCGGCAATAGCAATTGCATCTCCTTCTTTATTTTTTCCTGCATTTTTATCTTTTGCATTATTTTTTGCAACATTTTGTGGATCAATTCCCACATCTTTTACGGAACCTGATTGACTTGGGTCAAAATTTGCTTCTTTCTTTTGGGATGAACTAATTTCCTCATATTCTTTATTGAAAGAGTTAATGAATGGAGAGCCATTTGCTTCAAGTTCTGAATCATTAATATCACCAATGGTTTCCATAATTTTTGTATCAAGCTTATTTGCCGCATTTAATGACGCATTCAAAAAAGATGGAACGATGAATAACAACATTGCGGCAACACCAATACGCACTACTATTTGACCAATACTTTCTTTTAAGTCGCCTCTTACAGGAGACAACAAAAGACTAATTAATTGGATTCCAATTACTGCACCAAAAATAACAATGGCGGCAATTGCAAACGTCTTTTGGAGTAATTCGAAAGACGTAGCTCCAAACATTTGAGAAAATTTCTCTAATGAAGGAGTAAATGTTGAAGCATCAATTGAGTCAGCAACAAGGGCGATAACTCCACTTGCAATTAGCTGAAAAATCTTTGCAAAACATTTAACAATAAGTTTTAATAAGGCAAACATTTAATTAAATTCGCTCCTTTCTTTTTTAAAACCATGATGTAATTGTTTCAATCGTACTACCTAAGTAACCAGAACCGAGAAGGGAAATCACCCAAACTCCAATAATGGTTAAAATTATCTTATTGTACATTCCTTTTCTTCTGTCATCTTTTGCGATTGCTCTAAAAATAATTGCTACGATAAATGCAATTTGTACAAATTTTGTAATTCCAGAAAAAAAGCTCATGGCAGAATCCGATAAATCATGCTTTTTAAAATCGCTATCGCCAACATTGTCTACCATAAAATTTGCTTCGTTGTCATATGATGATTCCTCAGAACTTTTTTTATCTTTATTCGGAGAGCAATAACCAACCATGGGAGTGACTAAGGAAAAAGAAAAAATCATCAACAACAAAAGTAGTGGTGTTAACACCTTTGCTTTCATAATCAAAAGAACCTCCTTATTTTATTTTTTTTGTTTCATGGTGAAACATTTTTTGCTATGAAAAACAGCCTAGCCTTTTAAGGCCAGGCTGTATATATCATTGTCTGTTTTTTTAATTGGAAAGCCAATCCTTAATAGATTGAATTGTTGAGTAAATGAAGTTTGAATCTGGGCTATCTCCAATGAGTAAGCAGAT
>JAILIC010000090.1 GCA_024695475.1 Treponema sp. | reverse complement strand
TATTTTAAACATAATCTTGCACAAATTCGAGCTCTTTTACATACACAAACAAAGATCTGTATCTCAGTAAAAGCAGATGCTTATGGACATGGTGCTGTTGCTATGGCAAAAGCGGCATTGACATCAGGTGCTTCATATCTTGCTGTAGCTACTGTTGACGAAGGTATTGAGCTGCGAGCTCATGATATTACTTGTCCCGTATTGGTATTAAGTTTGTGTAGTCCTCAAGAAGTTTCAGCTGTAGTAGAAAATGATTTGACTCCATTAGTCTTTGATACTGAATATATTGATTTGTTTGATAAGGCTGCAGCTTCCAAGTCTAATCCATTTGTTGTACATCTTGCAATGGATACGGGGATGGGACGTATTGGTTGTTTGCCGGAAGAAGCCGCTGATATGGCTGCATACATTGATTCTCGTCCACATTTAAAACTGGGGGGCGTTGCCACTCATTTTGCTGTTTCTGACAGTATCAGCGAAGAGCATAAAAACTATACACAATTACAATATACTCGTTTTCACGATGCTATTGAGGCAATAAAACAACGAGGCATTGATCCGGGAATTTGTCATTGCTCAAGCTCGGCTGCGATAATAAGTCGAGCAACTATGCAAATGGATATGGTACGTGCTGGTATTATTGCGTATGGTTATTATCCTGATCAAATCACAAAAAGTTATCTTGAAGAACAAGGAATTAAAATCGATTTAAAGCCAGTTTTAACATTTGAGAGTGCGGTTGTTGCCGTCAGACCATTTACTGCAGGCCGTTCTGTATCGTATGGTCGTACATGGATTGCAACATCTGATACCGATATCGCTGTATTGCCGGTGGGATATGCAGATGGTTTGTTGCGTCGTTTATCACCTGGATTGCAGGTGGCTATAAATGGTAAAAACTATCCTGTGCGTGGAAGAATATGTATGGATCAATGCATGGTTGATATTGGAAAAAATAATCCTAATGTCAAACGCTGGGATACTGTTGTCATTTTTGGAAATAAAGATGATGGCGCGTTACAGACTGCTGATGATGTAGCTGCCTCCTTAGGAACTATTTCATACGAGGTTTTGACGGGACTTTCAAAGCGAGTCCCGAGAGTTTATATCTCGTAATACTTTTTTTACTTCTGCAATAAGATAAAATGACCCGGTTATCAAAAGAACAGCAGCGTCATTTTGTGCTTCTTTTATAGCCTGGGGAATTGCTTTTGTGTAGTCATCTTGTTCTGTAAAAGATAGTTGATTATTTGAAAATGCGTTGGTGATACGAGTAAGGTTTGTTTGTTTTACATTTCCAGGTTTTGTTATCATAATTGAATCAAAACGCGTTTTAAATAATGTGGCTATGTGCTCTATATCTTTATCGGCTGCACATGCAAATAAAAGGTGAGCTTTCTTTTGTTTGTATAAAGCATTAAAGGTTTCCATTGTAAATCTGACACTGTTGAGGGTGTGTGCTCCGTCAAGAATCAGTGGCATGGTTAGTGTTGGTATCTCATTTTTTGTGATGATTTCAAAGCGGCCGGGCAATGATGCTTTTTCGAGTCCTTTTTCGATGCAGGTTTCGTCTATATCAGGTAACAGCGTTTTTACCGCACAGGATGCAAGAGCTGCATTTTGCATTTGTACATTTCCGAGTAATTGCATATTTGCATGTATTGTCCGATTAAAAATGTGACTTTGCAAGGTAATCTGCATTTTGGGAGTATGCGTCGTGCTTTCTTTGTAGGTGTACTTCATATTTTGTATCAAATCAGTAATAAATGAAATGGGAGCATCGTGTTTTTGAGCCGTTTGAAGAAATACCTCTGAAACTGATGCTTTTTGGACTGCACTTATAACAGGAACTCCTTGCTTTATGATACCGGCTTTTTCTGTTGCAATTTTCTCCAGGGTGTCTCCTAAAAACTGTGTATGTTCTAATTCTATCGGAGTAAGAATGCATAAACGTGGTGTTAAAACATTGGTGGCATCTAATCTGCCTCCAAGACCTACTTCAAATACACCATAATCGACCTTCGCTATAGAAAAACAAACGAATGCAAATATGGTAATGAGCTCAAACCATGTTATCGGACGCTCTGCAGGAAAATCTTGGAGTGGAGTGTGTGTTACACTGTCCATTACAATGTCTGCTGCTTTTTTGTATACCTGCTCATCAAAGGGGCCATAAGCTCTACCAACACGTTCGATAAAATCCATGATGTGGGGAGATGTGTATAAGCCTGTATGGTATCCTGCCTGAGTTAAAATGGAACTTATCATGGTCGAAACGGAACCTTTACCTTTTGATCCAGCTATATGTATTGAAGGATAGTCATTTTGGGGATTGTGCAACTTATTGCAAATAAACTGTACAGTATCAAGCCAAAATATATCTTTTTTGGGTGTTTTTTCAAAGTTGAGATAAGTATTAAGCCAGTTTTCAAAAGTTGTTATTACCGATAGCTGAGTCATGTTCATGAGTATACTGATTCAAAATTGGATTGTATAGAACATTTGTAAAAAAAATCCATGTATTGACTAATGGTATTTGAAAGGTATACTATTTATTGTTGTGTTATTCCGTTATTCTGCAGATAAAAATGGCAAACCAATAAAGAAAGCTATCATATATACAAAAGAAGAGCACGGCATTCAGTTACAAAAAATAGATCCTGATGCTTTACGTGTTATTTCAAGATTGCGAGATACCGGTTTTGCCGCATACCTTGTTGGAGGTGCGGTTAGAGATTTGATAGTCGGTAAGATACCAAAAGATTTTGATATTGTTACCGATGCGACACCTTCACGTATAAAAAAGATTTTTCGTAATTCTCGTATAATTGGACGTCGGTTCCGTTTGGTTCATGTTATTTTTGGAACAAAAATATTTGAAGTAAGTACCTTTCGCTCGACAATTGATGGTTCTGTTGGCAATAGTTTTGGAACAATAGACGAAGATGTTATGCGTCGAGACTTTACGCTCAATGCTTTGTACTATGATCCATTGCGTGAACAGGTTATTGATTATGTTGGTGGTGTACAAGATATAAGAAAAGGTGTTATTCGTCCTGTTATTCCATTGGAACATATTTTTATTGATGATCCAGTTCGTATGTTAAGGGCCATAAAATATGCGACAACAACAAATTGTCGTATGCCTTTTTCGTTGGTGAGAAAAATTAGACGTTCTGCGCATCTCTTGTCTCCGGTTTCTCCTTCACGTTTGACTGAAGAGTTGCTTAAGATTATCAACGGTGGACATTCCTATGATATTGTTGCAAAAGCTTTGGATACCGATGTGTATATGTATTTGCAGCCGTCTGCAACAGCAATGATGTATGCAGATAAACGTTTCGAAAAAAAATACATGTCACATCTCAAAGATTTGGATGCATTGATACTTGCAGAGCCTGATGCCCCGCTGGGGAAAAAACTTTTTTACCTTATCTATGATTTTATAGAAAATCTGACAGATTGGAAGAAAGAGGTAGAAACAAAATCTTCTGTTGGAGATATTTATACTCGTACGTGGACGGAGTGTCGCAATTTTATCCTGCCGATGAATCCTCAGCGTACAGAGTTGGAATCTGCTATTAGGGCTGTGTTGAAAGATTTGGGAGTCACTGTACGAATGCCACGTAAATCTCCAAAAAAGCGAAAGTCGGCGACAGTAAAAAACAGTTAACGTCGTATATTTTCAGTACCTGTTATTTTGTCAATAATGATACTTACTTCTTCGATAAGAATACCTGTAAAGCGTTCGATATTGTCGATAATATATTGCTGTAATTTGTGAATTTCTCCTGTCAGCTGTGTTCCAAATGGAACATCGATAGTTATGATGAGTCGATATCCTCGGCTATCAGTTTTGATAGTCAACTTTTTGACACGGACACCTGGATCAAATTCGGAAACACAGTGCATTGCCATTTGCGTAAGCGCCGCTTCTGATATAGAAATTCTTCCTTTTTTTGAGAATTCAGGACGTACTATAGACTTTTCGAACGGTTGTGAAGCATCTGTTTTGCCTTTGCCGAAAATGTTTTTTTGTCTGAACAAAACTTTTATTGAGTCGTAGAAAATCTGCGGATAGTTTCTTTTTACTTCGATTGCAGGAACAGGAATGACATGTTTGCCTTCTATTTGCCGAGAACGAATGGCTTTTTCAATGTCTTCGCGAGAGGAAATATCTTCTATTTTTATTATTTTTGATGGTGGTGGTAACTGTAATCTTGTTGCAATTTTTATTACCATCTTATCTGATGTACCTAACAATAAGATTTTGTTTGTGTGAATCTTGTTTAGTGCTTTAGCAATGTCGTCTCTATGTTCTTTGTTATCAAATAATGCGACTCTGACAGCTCCCATGTATGTTTTTTCACGTTTTGCAGAGTGACCAGCAAGAATTTTGTCATCTTGAATAAGAAGCCCATCATCGATGATTGTCGATATCCCGAATTTTTGAGCGACAATTTTAGATTTAAAACTTTTTCCTGTTCCGCTTTCACCGACAAGCGCATAAACCTGAACTGTTTTTTGTGAAAATAGTTTGCTAAAAATACTCATAGTGACGCTCTTTATACTATAAGCAAACCGTTCCATTTAAGCAAGGTTTTGTTTAACATTTTTTGAAAATTTGTCGAAATCGGTGCTTGCACGGCAGGCGGTAGCTCAATGGGATTGTCAGCAGGCAGAGTAATTTGATATGCATGTAAATAGATGTCCTGGTCTTCATGGATGGCTATTCCTCCATAAGCGGAATCTCCTAATAGCGGATATCCATGGTGTGAGGATTGTGCTCGTATCTGATGCTTGCGACCTGTTTCGATACGATATTGTACCAACGTAACAGGAATGTTGTTGTATATACCGTGTGCAAGAGGAAAGGCATGGGTTATTGCGGTTTTGCCATGCGAAGTTTCTATGTTTACTGTATGAAATTGTTTTGGGGAGGTTTTATTATCTGATTCCGCAGTTAGTAAGTCTTGCCAGGTCTGTTTTTCTGCCAATGTTCCCTGAACGATAGCAATATAGTCTTTTTGTACGATATGAGTTGCAATTGCTTGAGAAAACCATCTTGATCCTTGTAGGCTTTGTGAGCAGACTAGTACTCCTGTCGTTTTTTTATCCAGTCTGTGTAATGGTCCGGGGCGAAAGGAGAGTGAGTTGTGTGTATCTGTTGATGTCTGCCATGTATGTGTGATTGCTTGTGCAATAGAATCTTTGCCTTGCACGCTGATATCATATGGCTTATTTATGATTACAATATGTTCATTTTTAAGAATATAGTCCAAATGTATATGATTTGAGGGTGCGGGTAAAACGACAGAGTCGCTTTGTTCGATGAGAAATGATGCTATATGGATATAATCACCTGCAGCCACTCGATATTCTGGAGCTGCTTTTTTGTCATTGATTTTTACAAGACCTTTTCTTATGGCTTGATAGAGTTCTGATGTTTTTTTGGTAGGTAATAGTCTGCGTAGGATTTTGTCCAGACGTCGGTTATCATCATCGGTGCCACAAGTAAACTTTTTGAATTCCATATGACATTTATTATATATGTAAAAAATGGTTAATGCTACTAGACAAAACTTTATCTGTTGATAAAATTATATATATGTTTGCTAATGCCAGAAACCAGTTTAATTTATTAATTACAAATTATATTTTTCTGTCTTGTGTGTTTAGCTGGTTTTGTGCTCAGTTTATAAAGACTGTTATACGTTTGTTTTATGGCCGTGTTCATAGTCTTAGAGAGCTGCTTGAAATTATGGTATGGCGAACAGGTGGAATGCCATCTAGCCATTCTGCTTTTGTTACTTCACTTAGTACTGCTATTGCTTTTCATTCAGGAATAGATTCTGATATTTTTATTCTTTCTTTTGCGTTTACTTTTGTTACTATTCGCGATGCTCTTGGTGTTAGACGTGCAAATGGCATACAGGCAAAGCGAATCAATGAAATAACTAAAATTATGAATGAAAAGCAGGATGCTAATTTTAAATCATTAAAAGAAGTGAATGGCCATTCTCCGATGGAAGTCTTTGTAGGATGTCTGCTGGGATTTTTTATTGGAGTAGCGTTTTCTGTATTATAAATTGTATGAAATTACCAAAGTATTTTTATATTCCTGTAGCTGTTTTATGCGCAGGAATTTTTTGTTTGTTTGCTTTTAGAAAAATCCCTATTAGCAGATTATGGAAAGAATATACTGTACTTTATGTGACTAATGATGTTCCGGAAAATACTATATTGGATGCATTGTATGCAAATGGATGCAAAGATGTAATTTCATTGTCTAATCAGCAGTTACCCGCTTCTGTACAAATGAGCCCTGTTGAAAAAAATCTGGGAACATCCTCATATTTACAAAAGCGGAATGCCTATTTTTCTGATAAACAGCATAAGTTTCGTTTGTTTTATATTCCAGAATTCTATTCTCGCCAAGCTGCAGAAGCTGTTTCATCGCTTCATGTCGAATATGGTATGGATGCACAAAGCCGTTTTCCATGGATTGCGCCCATTATCTGTATACTTTTGTTTATTTTTTTTCTTTTGGTTGCAGAAAATAAAATCGTATATGGAATAGCAGGTGTTTTTTTAATTCTTTTTACGTTTAGTCAGCCTTTTACTGTAAATGTTGCTGCGGTTTGTCTTCTTTTATTTTGTTTTTATCTCATGCAGAAAGTTTGGAAGAGGCGTCGTGCCACTCTCTATCTTGTTCATCATTATGCGGTGGTATTTTTTGGACTGCCTTCTGTACTGTTTGTCTTTACCTGTTCTGTTTCTGCTTCTTTTTTGTTTGTTTTGGCGTTGTTATGTTCAGCATCTGCACTCTATATTTTTTCATTTTATGAAGACGAATGGAATAAACATAGTGTCTTTTCTCCTGTTTTTATCAGATCAGCTACCTATGTGCCTTTAATAACACGAAAGAATGCTCATTATATGTTGCTTTGTACCATTTGTATTGCATTGTTGCTAAGTACTTTTTTTGTTTCGGAAAATGTTTCTTCTACCATTACGGATGATTTACAGCTGCCTGCACCGACACGATATGTTGGAGATGCTGCTTTACCATCATTAGATGACTATATCGCCTGGAATTGGAATGTTGTAACATATCCATATCGATCTCTTAATGATGAGCAGAGCTTTGATCTTGTACCAAAAGAAGATGAGAAAGTGTTAATTACCCATTATAAAAAAACTTCTCAAGGTATCCAGGCATATGATGAAGTTGTTTTTGCTTTTAACTCGGATTTTAGAGCTCAGGTATTACACTATATTGATACATTAAAATATCCAGCAATCGAAAAACTGTTAAAAGAGCAGGGAAGCGCAAATTATGCCACCTATAAGTTTGCATCAGGATATCAACTGAGTATTTTTAATTTGATAGTCATTATTTTTGCTTTATTAATTCCCATATTTGGATTTGTACTATATACTATTTTTGGTAGAAAAAAATTATGATCTCAGTCTATAATTATGTAAAAACGGAAAAAACACCTTTTACTGATATTGTAAATGCATTCCTCCCTACAGAAGTAACTATACCTTTTGATCAGGAGTTTGATGTTACAGGGGTACCTGTAATTACGGCAGGCGATGTCGTTACAGAAGGTCAAATTATAGCGAGTTCCGATGCCTGTACCGTGCACTCATCATTACCAGGAATCGTTAATGATGTTTTTTTGTCTCAGCTACCTAATGGTAAAGAGTGTCTTGCTGCAAAAATTAGGCTTAATGGAAACTTTTCCTATCGTGGTAAAAGGCTAGAAGAAAAAAATGTAGACTCTTTGACATCAGAAGCTATTATAAAAACGTTATCACTTACTGGTGTTGTTAATACTTTTAATTCAAATAAACCGGTGTCTTTAAGTCGGCAGCTGAGTGTAACTCGTGATTTACTTATTGTAAGGCTATTTGATGAAGATCCTGGTTGTATGGTTGATACGACATTAGGAAATATCAAATTTAACGAAATAAAAAAAGCAGTTGCTTTATTATTACGTGCTATGAATGGTAAAGGCATTGTGTTTCTTTACTCTAAAGAAAATACAAAAGTTTCTGATCAATCTGATGATACGGAGCTTTTTGGAAATACACCTGTTCGCTATGTAAAAATGCATGCTGAAAAATATCCTGACGGATTTAAACGTGATTTATATCTGGCAATAAAGCATTCTTTGCCAGAAGAACCTTTTAAATCGGTGGATATGAGTTGCTTGTATGTTGATGCCTTAACCTTGGTTCATGTTTATGAAGCGGTGTATTTTGATATGCCTGTTATACATCAATATGTACAAGTTACAAGTTCTTGTCTTAATAGTACTGGAATTTTTAAGATATGTATTGGTACAAATATTGGATCATTGATTGAACTTTGTGGTGGGTTAAGGCGTCCAATAAAGAAAATTGTTATAAACGGCATTATAATAGGGTGTTCTGTTTCAAGTTTTGCAATTCCTATTACTTCATATACGAAGCAAATAACTTTTATACCAAGGAATGAAATTTCGGATCAGAGACAGACAACGTGTATTCGCTGTGGAAATTGTCGTAATGTTTGTCCTCGAGGATTATATCCTGACATATTGTATAATCATATTGCTCGTTCAATGGATATCGATGAGATTTATTTAAAAACTTCAAATCTCTGTTCTGAATGTGCACTGTGTAATGCTTTTTGTCCGTCTCGCTTACCTTTGACGCAAACAATTGCATTATTAAAGGATAAAAATGATGAATAATGATGTTATTTTAAAGGTTTCGCACAAACCGTTTGTATATTTCGCAACATCAATAGGAAATTCCGCTCTTTTTATGACGATTCTTCTGATGTTTCAAGTGCTCATGCTTTTTATTACAAAAAGCTATGATTCTTTACTCATTTTGCTAGCAACGCTGCTTGGTATCTTTGTTGCTAAGTTTGCTTCATTTTTGTTTCATAAAAAGTTTTATTTTCATCCTGTGTCAACATTATTACACGGACTGATTATAGGTTTTTTACTTCCATCGACCTATTCTCCAATAAGTGTTTTTTGTATTATTTTTTTTGTCATGCTTATTCTCTATTCTGCATTTACTGGTTTTGCCGACTCTTGGTTTAATCCTGTTGTGTTGATAGTTGCAATTGCTTGGTTGTTTAGTATTTCAAGTTTTCCGACATTTCAAATATCACGGGCTGATTTATTTTCTAATAATCCTTCATTACTACTTATTCAGAATGGAACATTTCCTATTATGCCATTAGATTCAAAAATTACTGATTTTCTAAATAAGCATGTATTTGAATTATTTGGGATGTCTGTTCCAGAAGGGTATGTTTCATTATTTTGGGATACTCATTCTGTTATTCCAGCGTTTCGGTTTAATGTAATTAGTCTTCTTTCGTCAGTTATTTTAATATCTTACGGAATTGTCAATCCTGTTATACCTGGAATCTATTTATTGACATATCTGTTACTTGTTCTTTTTGGTATACCTATTTTTATTCCAGGCATGCCGGGAAATGGAGATATGTTATTAGCACTGCTTTCAAGTGGAACCTTATTTTGTACTGTTTTTATTTTACAATGGTATGGAACCACTCCGCTTACGATGTGGGGAAAAATCTGTTATGGCTTTATTGGTGGTTTAATTGCCTTTTTAATTATAGGTTGTGGTACATCCCCTATAGGTTCTGTATTTACGGTTTTAATTTTAAATGTGTTTTCCTTGTTTGTTCAGTTTTTTGAAAATGAGCTGTCAAAAGCAAAGATGCATCTTCTTTTACATAAAATGGAATCTATGGAGACTAAGGAATCGTTATGAATGAAAAAACGAAAAAAATACTCATAGATTACGGTATTTTTGTAGGACTCTTTGCCGTGATGCTTTTAGTTTTGTCGGTTGTGACGATAATCGCTAACAATGTCAAAACTTCAGGATTAAGAAAAGAAACTCAATATGTTCTTGATAGTTATGCTCCTGAAAAATATACGGTTGGTCAAGCTGTAAGACTTGATTCGCCATTGCAGACTACTGTAGTTTGCTATGATTTGATACAAAATTCCACTGATTCTGCTCATTCTTTGTTTGCAGGAAAAGAGTATGTTGTTGTTGTAAGAGTTTTGACGCTTTTTGGACCTATGCCTGCTGTATATATTTATAATGATGTTACCGGTGTGACTTTTACGGGGTTTGCGTTATTACATAACTCACAAAGTGAAAAAATAGAACAGATCTCGATGAATTCCAGTGTTCTCTATTGGGCATGTCGTATTCCTTCTATTATGCAACGTATAAAGGAGCTTTGATTTTACCCTGATCGATAAAACTGAATTAAAATATTTTCTTATCGCAACAGTCCCTATGGTAGTTCCTGTTCCAGGACGATTTGCCTTTGGTGTTGTACTGGTTATTTCTTTTAACTTTATTATACTTTTTGGAACTTTATTTTTACATGCACTATATAAGCTGCACCAGGAATCATTAAAAACGATTATATTGGTACCATTTTTGATAGGTATCTCTGTATTTGTTCAGCAATTATTGTGTCTCTTTTTTCCGTATGTTATTTTTGCTTTAGGAATTCTTGTCTTTGTACCGGCGCTGTCTGTTTTTATCATTTCATTATTTTATTTGCAACCCTGTACAACGATAAAATCTGAGCTTACTCATAATTGTGTCCTGACTGCATTTTTTTCAGCTGTTGTTTTATTTTATATGTTGGTGAGAGATATTTTAGGGTACGGAACTATTTCATTCCCTGTACCTGCTGGAATTAAAGAATTTATGCTGTTTGATGCATCTATGGTACCTTTTACAGCATTTTTTGCATCGGTTCCTGGTATATTGACAACAACGGTGCTATGCTTTGTTATTGCGACATATTGTAAAAATAAATTAATGATTGTAAGTCGGGCAGAGAAAATACATGGTTAATACTCTTTTGTTTATATCAATCTTATCAATTTCGATTTTGTTTTATTGTGTTGCTCTGGATAGAGTTGAAAGTGTAACGAAGTCTCTCGATGGATACGTTTTAAGCACCATTAAGATGTATATTATTGTTCCGTCATCAGTTGTTTTAACATGGCTGTTTATTACCAAAATTCTTATGCCTGCACACTTGGTCTCTTTATATCCGTTCTTTGCAGTTTTAATTTTTTTGTGTCTTGCAGTTTTTTGTGAAGTGTTAATTCGTATTACTACTAATACGTCTTCTGCAGAGTTTTCTATCTCTTTTTTATGCGTCCTGTTATCTATTAGCGAAAGTATCAGTCTTTTAGAGTCTTTGATAATATCATTGTGTTGTGTTACTGCATTTACTGTTTTTGTACCTCTTGTATTTGCTCTGCGCAATTATCTAAAAGTATGCTCTTTAGGTACGCATTTTAAAAATGAAAGTGTTATTTATATAAGTATTGCAATAATGATTATTGCTTTGATGGCCTATAATATTTCTTGGTTAAATCCAGGAGTGCTTCCATGATTTTGTCTGTTTTTTTGATGATACTCTTTTATATTGTTTTGACAGGTATCCTCTTTTTTATATTTTATTTTTTATTACAAGCAATGAACGGTCGGTATGATATTAAGGAAATTATTTTTCCTCTAAAAAAAGAATATGATCTTCGCTCATCTAAAGGACTCCCTTATACAATGACAGAAAAGAAACGAGCTGTAGTTTTATGTTCCCCTGATAAAACTATTTCTGAGTCTCGTTTAGTATATTCTGACATACATACTTGCCGATTATTTAATGCAGTATATGCGACAGATAATGATTGTCGTTATACTTGTGTGGGGTTTGGTGATTGTGTATATCAATGTCCTCAACAGGCAATTGTCATTCAAAATAGAACTGCCGTTATTACAGATCTCTGTATCGGTTGTGGACGTTGTGTTGCCTATTGTCCAAAGCATCTGATAACGCTGATCCCTAAAGAAACAGAGGAACTGGTTACTTGTGCAGCTCCTAAAACTGAGCAAACGACTTGTTCTATGTGTCAAAAGAAAAATATTTGTACACCGCCTGCAAATAATACCTTTAAATTTTGGCAATCCTGTTATACACTGTTAAAAGGTCGTTTATGAGTACAATAAGTGTTTGCTTTGTGCTTTCCTCAGATGATAGTGATGAGGATTTGTCGAAATTCGAGCACAATTACCAGCTTTTATACAAACCCATAATTTCTTATTTATATGCCCACGCAACTTGTAGTCTTGCATTTTCATTTTCTGGGACTCAATTATCATGGTATAAAAAAAAGCATCCTGAGTTTCTCGAATTAGTAAGCAAACTAAGTAGTAAAAAACAGATAGAGGTTCTTGGAGGAGGGTATTATACTCCCGTTTTTTCTTTGTTATATCCTCAGGACCGTAGTGGACAAATAGAGTTATTGTCTTCTGCTATTAGACAATCTATAGGGCGGAGACCGAGAGGCTTATCTTTGCATGCAGATTGCTGGGATCCCTCTTTAATTGCAAGTTTTGAGACGTGTGGTATGGAGTATGTATTATTAGATAGTACCCTAATTCCTCCGGAAAAACAAAGCTTTATACCTATTGTGGTCTCTGAACGAGGAAAGATACTTACTATTATTCCTTGTTATCATGATTTACAACCATCGTTGTCTTTATCTCCAGAAGCTTATTTACAAATAGTATGTGAAACTGTACGAAAAAAAAATACAATACATGATAAAACTGTTGATTCCGTTGTACCAGTTTTATTACCCAAAGATGTAGCAGTGTCTTTGCTTACGAGTGGCTGGTGGGAAAAATTATGCTCTTTGTTGCAGACTACCTATGCTTCTACAGTTCAAATGTCATTGCCTTTGCAATATATGCGTGGTACTACTCATCGCATTCCTGCATATATACCTTCGGGTGTTAACCCAGCTATCGCACAGTGGTGTATAGAGCCGTATACGAAAATGGCTGTTTCAAGACAATTTCCTGTTACTGTTTATGATTATCTGCATATGTATCCGGTACACCATGTTTTGTATAATCGAATGCTTTATGTCAGTATGCTGGTTAATCAATGTCATGGTGACAAAATGCGGAAAAAGGCTGCACGCGAGAAATTGTGGGAAGCTCAAAATGGTATAGCTTATGTTTGTACACCTTCACTTGTTTTAGAAAAGTCTCCATTGCGAAATGCTGCTTTTGAAAAATTAATTGAAGCAGAAAAATTAATACGCGATAGTGGAGATTTCCATCCCTCAATTACGACATTTGATTACAATGGCGATGGTTTAATCGAGTATATTTGCCAAATGGAACAATATACCGCTTGTATTGGTTTAAATGGCGGCTCTTTATTTGAATTAGATGTCATGAAAAATTGCGGTAGTTACACTACAAATCTTAGTAGACTTCAGCGCTATGATGCATATGATGACGGATATCTTAGAGGGCTCTTTGTCGATCACCTGTTTAATAAAGAACAGTTTTCTCGTTATATTGTCGGTAAATCTTCAGGTAGTATCGTTTTTTCTCAAACCCAGTATTCACAGTCTTCATTTAATAGTCAACGGCATGATATTTCGCTTATTGCCTATGATTCTTGTTTTGAATCAGGACAGGCGGTTAGTTTGCGAAAAAATTATCATGCACGTGCCGATGGAATGGCTGTACAGTATATTCTCAAAAATGACAGTCCCATTCCACTGACTGTTACTTTTGCTGTTGAGTTTAATTTTACACAGACAACTCTTGATAAACAGTATAGTCTTGAAATTGTTGATGCTGGCGAGCGACAGTTTATCGATACGTATGAGCAGTATCCAGAATTGCTTGGAGATGTTTCTGCGGTACAATTAGTCGATGAATTACATGGCATCTCATTTATATTAACTCCAAATGAAAATAGTGGATTTTGTTCTAATCCAATTGTTTTTATGCGTCCTGATAATAATGGAGCTATGGCCGCTGTTACGCGAACCTATAGTTTTGCATTGTTTTGGGATGTACAATTGGCTCCCGGTCTTGAAATTGAAAAAACTATTAATTTGGGTATTCTTACTTTAAGAAAACGTAACCGAAAAGTT
>JAILIC010000084.1 GCA_024695475.1 Treponema sp. | reverse complement strand
TTTCTATTGTTTTTTTACTAATTCTGTTTTTATTATGTTTTTGAATACATTGTTTCATTTCTTATTTTGTGGTAAATTATACACTAGTAAATAATAGGAGTGACTTTGTATATTGTTCTTATTGTTTTTTTAAGTCTACTTATTTTCTCTTGTATTGTATCAATTCTATTTAGGAAAAAAGTTGATTTTTATATTGTTGGTTTTGATTCGGGATTCAAGTTTTCGGAAATAAACCTGCTTTGGAAATTGGCTAGAGAAACTTCTGTTGAAGATCCTAATTCATTGTATTGGTCTACTCCTGCATTGACACAAAGTATAACAAAAATAATTGAGAAGTCTCAAAAAGATGGTACCGAGTACTCAAAAGAGGTACAGGGCTTTCTGTCAAGATTGTTTGCTTATCGTACGCAATTAGACATTGAGGTTGCAAATAAAAGAGGAATTTTATCTACAAAAGATTTAACCCCTCAAAAAATTACATTTATCTTAGGTAATAAAGGCGTATTTTTTTCACGTATTGTCGGTGTTGGTAAACAACTTATTATCACGTTACCAGTGCAAAAAAATGTTACCTTGTATGATACTTCGATGTTTATAAATAAAAGGGTTACTGTCTATTTATGGCGTAAAAAAGATGCAAATTATGTGTTTGATACGACTATTTTAGGTAATGGAGTTTTCCTTGGTAAGCCAGTTTTGTATTTAGCTCATGCAGATACATTATTTAGAGCTCAAAAACGCAAATCGGTCCGTTCTGAGTGTCAGATTTATGGTCAGTTGTTTATTGTACAAGATGAGGGCGATTCAGCAAATCGAGATATCGATGTCAATTTAGGATATCGATGTCTTATTGAAGATATCTCCGAGTCGGGTGCCTTGATACGAATTGGTGGCAAATGTGCTAAAAATTCCAATATAAAGCTGCAGTTTCAGATAGACTATCGATTAGTTGTTATGAATGGCTATGTTTGCAATGTTGAATATAATGAAAAACTTGGTCAAAGTCGTTTACATTTTGTTTGCAAACAAATTGAAGAGCCTATGAAAAATATTGTTTTATCATATGTATATAAGACATTGCCAAAGAATGAAAAAGCTGTATTTGATGCTATGGTACAATCTGAGATGGCAACAAAATCTGATGATGCATTGCAAGAAGCGGTAAATCAAATAGAAGGTGGTGTAGCGCCGGTTCCATTTGAAAACGAAGAAGAAGAGGAAGAGGCTGAATAAAACATGAAGCGATTTTTGATTTGTTATCTGTTTACTATAACCACGTTCTTATATGCACAACAAACTATCGGTAAAAATGAAGTTTTATTTATAAAAGGTTCTATTTCGGATAAAATAGCAGCTGTCAAAAATGCCTCTGAAAAAGAAGTCTCAGTCTTATCTATCAGTGCTGTTGATTTTGCATTGAATAATTTTGAAAAATTAGGAAATGATAGGGAGTTGTCAGCTTTAGCTTTTGCTGGTGTTTTGGCTTTTCCTGCTCAGATAAGTGATACATCTGTTGTCAAAAAGTTGACATCTTTGTTTTCATTATTTTCAGACGTAAATACTCGTGTTGCTGTTGTAAATAAACTAGTACAGTTATATGAGGTAAACTCTGATACCACTATTATCTCTTTTTTGTCTGAGTATTTATCTCAAAGTATGATGGCAAAAGAGCCTGTCTCTGATATACATAAAGCGGTTGTTGTTGGACTCGGTTCAATAGGTAACGGCTCGGCAATGAAAACATTATATGAAGCTTACGTAGGCCAATACTGGCCGACTCTTAATGATGATATCGGGCAGGCAATAGAAAATCTTGCTGATAAATCAATACCAGAGATTATTGATATTATTTCTCAAAGTAATACTGATAATTTGCAGGCATTGTTTTCAATCATCGTAAATTCTTCATCAATCGGTGACTCTCTAAAATCTGAGATTGCTGAAAATATTTTGTCAGAATTGCTGTATCTTGTCGGTAAAGAAAATAAAATTACTGATAAAATACTAAATTTAGAGTTTGACTGTGTTTCCGTTATTTCAGCTCATAAATGGACACGAGCTGCGTCATTTGTGATTTCTTTTTTTGCACAGGTAAAAGAATTGTATACGGCAAATCAAATTGATGAGTCTAAAATGATCACAGCCATACAGTCATTGTCAACTCTTTCATCAACAGAGGCAGCAAAGGCATTGACTGCATATCTTAATCAACTTAACGAAACTTGTGAAAAGGGTACTGTCCCATCTACAGCTGTTGTTGAGGCTGTTATACAGGCTTTGGGAGCATTAGGAAATAAAGTTGCATTTGATGATCTGCTCTATGTTACTTATTTACCATATCCCGAACATATTATTGTAGCAGCACGTAACGCACTCACAATCTTAAAATGGTAGTTAACACTGCATATACTAGAAATCCTCTTGTATATACCACGCTTATTTGTATTATTTGTATATACGGAGGATTTTTTACTTTACCTCACTATAACAGCCTGCATACGGTTATTCCTTGTGATAAAATCGTTTCTCTTACAGGAACGGTTTGTGATTCACCAGTATTGATACGTTCTGCCAATAAAAAAAACAGCTTATATAGATTATCGATGCAAGTTGAGACAACAAAAGGAATTGATGGTATGTATTGTTCAGCATCTGGCATCATACCAGTGTTTTGTAAAGCATCGGACATAGAAGCCCTGTATCCAGGAAAACTGTATACAGCTTCTCACGTGCAAAATCCTGCCGCATGCATTGTTGATCAAGGTTGTCATCTTCAGGTGTCTGGACAGTTTAAAAATGATGCCTTCTATGTTACATCCTATCAGTCGACCGGTATGACACACGGTTATACAAATACATTTTCACATATTAGAGCATTAAGTCGTTTGTATGTAAAAAGGATACTGTATTCTTGGGGTAATGCAGGGGGACTGCTCTTAGCCTGTATACAAGGTAGCCGGGAATACATTGATACTTCTCTAAGCGATGCTTTTACAAAAGCCGGGTTATCACATATTTTAGCACTGTCAGGAATGCACTTGATGCTATTTGGCTCAATGGCAGGATTCTTTGGTAAAAAGATAAACAGAATTACAGGAATTTGCTTTACTGTTTTGGTAATGCTTTTATTTACATGGTTTGCAGGTATTACTCCCTCGCTTCTCCGAGCATGTATCTTTGCCTTATTGGGAATCACGCTTTCTTGTTTGGGCTTTTCACGACCATCGATGCTTTTATTATTGGCACTTACTTTTTTAATTCATCTGTATCTCAAACCAGAACATGCAGTACAGCTATCATTTCTATTGTCCTATGTATCCTTGGCAGGCATCTTTTTATTTGGAACACTCTGTCAGCGCTATGTTATTAGATATATACCACCGGTATTTGCAGATGCTTTGTCAACTTCAATGGCGGCACAAATCGGCTCCTGTCCGGTTACACTATTCTTTTTTAAAACAGTTGCACCTTTTGGTGCTATAGCATCGTGCATAGTCGCACCATTACTGATACTATTTTTATATGCAGGTATATTTGGAGTAGGTATGTGTTATATGTTCCCCAAAATTGCACCCATTGTTACTGGTATTGTTCAGGGAATCTATATGTTACTTTCTCATATCGTTATATTTTTTTCTCGTATTCATCTATAAGGAAGGTGGTAGTATATGAAACATCATCCAGATTATAATTCTTCCGCAGAAATAAAAGCCTATCTTGAAACAAATGGCATGGCAATGCAAAAAAAGTTTGGACAAAACTTTTTGCTAAATGAAACTGCACGTATTAAATTGATAGATGCATTGGATATCTCTGATACATCAAGCGTCTGGGAAGTCGGTCCAGGACTGGGATGTATGACCGCTGAAATACTAAAAAGAGGTGCAAAACTAACCGCATTTGAAATTGACCATGGTTTTGCCTCATCGATTAGAGATTTTTTTGAAAAAGAGTCTCAAGAACAGCGATTTTCTGTTGTAGAAGGTGATGTCCTAAAAACATGGAAAAAAGAGTGTGACACACATGGTGTTCCTCAGCGATTTTTTGGAAATTTACCCTATAACATTGCAGCTACCATCATTGGCTCTACCATCGAAAATGGCATACTTTTTGATAAAGCTGTCGTTACTGTTCAAAAAGAAGTAGCTCAACGTATGTACGCTCCTAGTGGCAGTGATGATTATTCTTCATTTTCTGTATTATGCCAATGGGCATATACCATTAAGCCGCTTATGACCCTTACGGGCGGAAACTTTTGGCCAAAACCAAATGTTGACTCAATGGCAGTAGTGCTCACTAAACGAGAAGACTTTCCTCGCTGTAAAAATCCATTACTTTTTTGTAAAATACAACGCTCTTTATTTGCATCTCGACGCAAAACGGTAAAGAATAACTTGACGACTTATTTTTCTGATTCAGAATTGGCACAAACCGTATTGCAAAAGGCAGGTATTGATCCGCTGGTGCGAGGCGAAAAACTGGCAATTGAAGATTTGCTCCGATTGTCTGATGTAGTCGATGCGAGTATACTAGAACGAAAGGAAAAATAACCATGGATTTTACAAAAGACGAGATTAAAGAACAAATTGTACGTATAAAAGATCAAATTGCAGTAGCAGAACAAAAAGCAGGTAGAACTGCTGGTTCTGTTGCATTGCTTGCGGTAAGCAAGTTTCATCCTACGCAATCAGTATTAGATGCACTCTCTTGCGGACAGACCTTATTTGGCGAAAATCGGGTGCAAGAAGCAAAAGCAAAATTTACCGAAGTAAGAGAAAAAGGATTTACTCCAACATTACATATCATAGGCTCACTGCAACGTAATAAAATAAAAGATGCCGTAAAAATTGCTGATTGTATCGAGTCAGTTGATAGAATTGAAGTTCTACAGGATATTGAAAAATATTGTGTTGCACAGCAAAAAACAATACAGGTATTATTTGAGTTTCATACAGGCGAGGAGAGTAAATCCGGTTTTGCCACCTATGAAGATCTCATGGCTGCGGTAACACTTTGTGCTAATGGAGCATTGCCACATATTGTTCCAGCAGGTTTTATGACTATGGCACCATTTACACAGGATGAAACAATTGTGAGAGGTGCTTTTGCCAAAATGCGACAAACTGCGGAAAAAGTAAGAAATGAGTTTCCTCAATTACCTTTGACAACACTCTCAATGGGCATGTCAGGCGATTATCTCTGGGCAATTGCTGAGGGATCTACCGAAGTGCGCATTGGAACCGCTATCTTTGGTGAACGGAACTATACACAGGCATGAAAAAATACAATACGATACTTTGTATTTTACTGTTTTTGCTCTATTGTTGTTCAGGAGCTTTTTGTGCTGCTGATACAACTGATACGACGGATGCTACCACAACTGCCACAACAACTGAATCTGAAACTCCAGAACCCTATACCAAAGAGGAGTTTCCGTTATGGGCACATAATGCACGTCGGACAGAAATAATCACGTTTGGTTCTCTCCCTTTTGTTACGCTGGGGACTACCATCGCATATTCAATGTATCGATATATTGACCATGATTTTTCTTCCAGCTATATACCTAATCCTTTTGCAAAGACCTCTGATTCTGCAAATTTAAGTACATCGGAACAGATGGGTATTTTGGCAGCCTCTGGTATAATCTGTATAGGACTTGGTATAACAGATTTGATTTTTACCTTATCACGTCAAAAAAAGGAGCGGCTGGCTGCGTTACAAAAATATCACAGTGATAATGTTACTATAGAGCCTTTAGACGAACTCTATATGCCTATAAATCAAGAGAATGAAGACAAACAACCAGATTTTCTCTATGGAGATATAAAAAGTGCCTTGTTTTGAATATGATGTACCATCTGATTTTTCTGCAACGGTACGTCTTGATAAGTATATATCTCAATTATCTGATGGAATGAACCGTTCCCAGTTAAAGAATGGCGTTACAGACATACTTGTTAATGCACGTAAGGCAAAGTTATCATATAAAGTCCAGCCTGGCGATCATATTACTATCCAATGGGAAGACTCAATACCTGATGACATACAGCCAGAAGATATTCCCCTTCATATCATTTATGAAGACGATAATGTAACGGTGGTAAACAAAGAGCAGGGGATGGTTACCCATCCTGCAGCTGGCAACTGGACTGGTACGTTGGTAAACGCTTTGCTCTATCATTGGGGTGCAACAGCGGTAAAACTCTCTCGTGACGATACTCCAGCCTCAATGGCTGTTGCAATGCGACCTGGTATTGTACATCGACTTGATAAAGATACATCGGGCATTATTATTACCGCTAAAAATCGTCATGCAGAAGAATGGCTGCAGACACAATTTCAAAAACGACTGGTCAAAAAAGAATATATTGCCATCGTGTATGGTAAACCGCCACACAGAGTAGGTGACATCAAAACTGGGTTTATACGTGATCCCAAAAATCGTCAACTCTGGAAAGCGGTTCCTGATACGGCTCAAGGCAAATATGCCAGAACTTTGTACGAATGGATAGCAAGTTATGGTCCATATTCTCTAATGCGCTTACGATTAAAAACAGGACGCACTCATCAAATCCGCGTACATATGAAATATCTTGGCTGTCCAATTGTCGGCGATCCATTGTATAATACACGTAAAGATGTTGTATTAAAAAATGCAACTTTGCAGTTACACTCACGACTGTTGGCAATACGTTTACCAGATAGTAAAAAAGTAACTGTTTTTGGAGCTGCTGTACCACCTCGATTTAAGGAAGTATTGCATATCTTGCATGCCTTGTATCAAAAGGAGACTCCTCATGAGTGACTTGGTAACTCAAACACTCCGTATAGTACATGCTCCTGACGAGTCAAATCCTTTTATTATTCTGGTAAAACCATCAGGAATACCGTCAGCCCCGTTATCAGCATCTGATACTACTAGTGCATTATCTATTGCAGCTACTTTGTATCCAGAGATAAAAACGGTAAAAAATCATTATAAAGACATTGAGTATGGTTTACTGCATCGTATAGATACAGCAACAGAAGGTCTTTTGTTAATTGCTACGACTCAGCAAGCATATCAACAGCTGTTGCAGTCCCAGGCGAAAGGTCGATTTATAAAGGAATATACAGCAACCTGTACTAAAATTTTTGAGCAATCAGATGGTTTTGAAGGCTTTGATGAAGAAGGTCTTGCATTGCGTCGTACATTTGAACACACTGGTGCCGTATCTATTCAAAGTTTTTTTAGACCATACGGCAAAGGTCGTAAGCAAGTACGTCCTGTACCTATACAAACCTCAAGAAAAATGAAACATAAGGATGTCTCTCAAAAACTCTATACTACTCAGATACGGCTTTTGAGTGATTCAGACCACCAGATGCACGTTGTATGTACTTTAACAGAAGGCTATCGACATCAGGTACGTACTCATTTAGCATGGATGCGTTTACCAATAAGCGGTGATCCTTTGTATAATCCGTATACGAGCGATACAGGGGAGCCTGCACCTTTTTTGTTTAAGGCTACCGGACTTACGTTTGAGCATCCACTTACCGGGGAGAAGCTATCATACCATTTGTAAGTGGTGTACATGGTGTTACTCAAGCTCCATGCTCCATTACTTGCCTTGACATTAGCGCAAAAAATCTATAAAATAATTGATATCTTATCGCTCAATGGTAGGATAGTTGCCCTGATGGTGGAATTGGTAGACACGCTAGCTTCAGGTGCTAGTGAGCCACGCTCATGGGAGTTCAAGTCTCCCTCAGGGCATAAGCCGTAGAAACACTTCTACGGCTTTTTTTATTTCAGGTTGATAATTGTTATCAACCTGAAAAACGGAGATGTCAAGGCTTTAAGCGGTAGCGTGCCTTGACTCGACGTATTTACTGCTACATGTAAAAAAGCCTTGCAGACTATTGTACGCGAAGTCTACAAGGCTGCCTGAAGCTACAAGAAAAACACTATGCCAGTTTAACTATGTCTTGGTACACTCCCGTACGTATTGTTTTGTTTATGCGATTGCCTGAGCCATAAGCAGTTTTGACAATGAGACGGTACGTACCGCTGGTAAAGTCCTGCGGAATATTAAACAAAACTTTGCCAGTTGTGTTGTCTATCACATTATCCATTCCGATGGATTTCCAGGTTGTAGAGTCATAATCATAGGTACCATTTTCGGAGCAAGGAGCAAAATATACTCCTGTTTTGTCTTCATCACCGGCAATCTTAAGCCGAGACCCACTGATACGTACCGTATGTCCAATCGATAAGTTTTGACCAGATTGTTTTAAATGGAGGTCAAAGAGGCTGTCTATTTGAGGCACATTTTCTATTGAGACATCAGCACCGACAGTTATATCTTTTACCGATTCTACAGCTAGATCGCTTGGGGTAAAACCAAGCGTCATCTCCGGCACGTCAGAAATATCGGGAGTATCGGAGCTGATGCTGCCGGATGGCTTGATATATAAAATACCCATTTCCAGCAGATCAACTGCTTTGCCCGATTTTAACAGATCAAGGATTGCGTTTCTTAAAAGACCTGCAGAATACAATAGTGTTTCTCTGTCTAATACCTTGTTTTTTTCAAGTATCATCGAAACAATATTGCCAATATACGCCGTATTACGTTTAACCTTAGCATACGAAACATGGTTGTCCGTAAAATTGGTTTTGTGTAATGTGACATTTACCGTGTCTGATAAAGCATTTATTCTATCGTTCATACTATCACCTTGTAATTGAGATTTTGTATCCATGCATTATTTCATGGATTATGAATTACTTGACCCCGGCGGTCATGCGTGATACTATGAAATTCAACGAAAGCATAAGTGCTCACGCATTTATGAGGGCTGTAAGTTTATTGCCGTAAACTTGCAGCTTTTTTTATATGTCCTTCTGCACCGGATACAGCAGAAAGACAGTCAGCATCTGTTTTCAGTTTAAACAACCTCCTGTTTTACACTATAACTATGTAACCATGACAGAAACTCATATTGACATTTGAGGTAGGGTATACCTCGGGAACTGCAATATGCAATTTCTGCAGCACGACGACTTACTCCGCATTGAATTTCTATTTCTTTTGGGGTTAACTGTTTTATATAGTTTTTACTGCACAAAAAAGCCCCTGCAAACGTATTTGCCTGCCATTCAGGATCCCTAGCTTTTAATGAAGGATTGGATAACCCATTGACCACTGCAAGCGATAAAAGATACGGTGCACCCCAGTGCTTTATTAATATATAGTGAGCAATTTCGTGCATGATGGTAAATCGAGCCCTGCCGTTACCGTTTACAGCGTTTTCGTACACATCAGAGCGGATAAAAATCATATTTTTCTGAGAGTCATAAAAGGCTTCTTCTTCTGCGAACCAGACTTCCGGCACACAAAATGCAATGTCATCATGAAATAAAGACTGCAGCTGAAACTCCAAAATAGACAGTACGTCTATGTACAAGAGGCTCTCTGCAATATGTAATGCCTGTCGTACTTGCATTGCAAGTGACTCAATATCTCTGCGACTTTTTGGTTTTGCAACAATCAGATTTTGATTTTCATCTATACTCATGCGTCCTCCGTTACTTTAGTTCGTGCATTTTAGCACACATATCCCTCAGTTCCTTTACCGTTAAATTTTTTACAGTCCGTGCAAACATCACTGTGGCGTCAATAGCCTCAGGACTTGCATCTGCCAAGTTGATGGTAAGTGCTTTATTTGTCTCGGCTTCGGCCTTCATAAGTTGTGTTTTCATCTCAGCATCAAAACCGTATCTTGCAGTCAGTTTATCAGTCAAACCGACAGGCACAGGTCTTGCTCCCGTTTCGATGGAAGATAAATATGCTGGTGAAAGCCCTACGTCTTTAGCCATCGTAGCAAGCAGAATCTGGTTATCAACGCGGTAATGGCGAAGTATTTTTCCGTATTCTGTCAAAGCATTCATACAGTTACCTCATTTTTCTCGTTTTTGCAATTTATAAATTACTATTTTTATTTTTGTAAGTCAAGTAATATTTACAAAAAGTGAATATATTTTCCGTTAAGAAACTTAACGGAAAATAGGTCGGTTAAGAAACTTAACAGTGACTGTGACGGTTAAGAAACTTAACGGTCACTAAGTCGGTTAAGGAACTTAACCGCACCTAGGTTAAGTTCCTTAACGGCTCTAGGAGAAGAACCTTAACAGCACTAGGAGAGTCTTTTAACCTAGCTAGAATTATTTTTACTCCTTGAAGCACTTAAAAAGCAGCGATGATTTGTTACATACAATGACAGCTAGAAGCGTATGGGTGTAAAATAGTATGTATGAAGAATAAAATTACACTTTTATTTTTATCTGCTGTCTGTTTTATTTGTATGTCCTGCGTAGATTACGTTCAGACCATCACGTATCAAAAGGGAACATACCAGCTTTATTATAAGATAACGCTTTCTAAAGTGCTTTTTGAACTTGCTGATGAAGATCCTGAAGAAATGTTTGAAGTCTTTGATGAAGAAGCATTAAGCGGCCTTCCGGCTAATGTATACGTTAATCCTGTTAATACCGATTTGGAAGTCGGAGCAGAGTTTTCTGTACAGGTAAATCCAAAAACTACTGATGCAACTGAAAAATCATTATTGCCAACTATATCTGGTAATATGTGTTATATTCCTTTCTTGCTCGGCAGCGATAATAATGCAATTGTAAATGATTTTAAATCCGGTGATGGTGAAGCTGAAGGATTAACAAAAGGCATTCTTTCATCAGCAAAATGTCGTGTCATGATTGATAAGAGTGTTATACCGGCTATTGAAGCAGCATATTTTGAAGGCTATGGCGGACAGCATTATGCTGCAGCTCTTTTTGATTATGGCAATGCTTACTGTATTGAAATACCGTTTATCATTTTATTTGAAACCGACATGTACCGATTTGACAGAATTGTTGTAATTAAGAAATAAGGATTTAACTTGGCTAAGCAGGTATAATGAATTATTGAAAGCTAGTTCTTTTTATCTGATTAAATAAAATAGGCTAAAAAACATTAGCCAAAAGATTTTATTGCTTAATTTCCAAAAAAGCACTATCAGAGTCTTCAAGCCACTGAATAATCTGGTCTTTGACAGATTCGATCTTTTGTCTGGAATCTTTACCATGAATTGCACATTCCCATACAAAGCAAACTCGCCGACACTGCTCCTGATAATATTTCAGATTTTCAGCATCACGCTTTTTGTTTGTATCAAACTTCTTTTTCCAGAATTCTTGATTGGACTTTGGAAAAACAAAATAACGACAGTTTTCATGGGCGTGCCAGAAACAACCGTTGATAAACACAACTGCATAATATCGTGGAAAGATTAGGTCTGGTTTTCCAGGATACCGTTTATCACAAATACGATAACGAAAACCTACTTTAAAAAGGGCAGAGCGTATCTTTTTTTCAGGCTTTGTATCCTTAGAGTGGATGAGAGACATGTTTTTACGGCGGTTTTCAGGAGTTAGGACATCCATATAAAAATATTATTGTGTAACTCGGGATTTGTCTACGTTTTAAGGATATTCGTGGTATAATATATATATTATTTTAACATTGTAGAGTAGCTTAATTATGGGGAAAATTGAGAATCAACTTAAAAAGATAACAACAAAATGTAGAATTCTTTATAAAGAACAATGCATATCAACTCCATCTCTTTTACAAGCTTATATCCGTTATCTATCTTTATCTTTTAGGAAAGATGACCATAATGTTGGGATTGTCTTTCATCCGAATACAATTTGTTTTGATGTTTTATCAATTACATTTTCTGCTATTATAAATTTAATTTCAAATGAAACAACACCAGATGATTTTCTCGGTTCTTTAGAAGAAGGGATAATGGTTTTATATAAAGGTGAAAAGAAAAGTGAACGATATCGTTACGAAGGTAAAGAATACAGAAATCAGAGGGAATACATAAAGTTATCACAAAATAAAAAGGATGGGAAAGAGTATAATCTTGTACCACAAGACTATTGGACTAGAATAGCTCCGTACAATGGTAAATCCACAAGAGAGGACGGAAGAGGAATTCGTTCAAAAAATAATGGCTCAATAATAAGTTTTTATACAAATGTTTTGGAAATTGAAAAGAAAGACGTGCCTAATGTTTTTGATACATCCAGTATTATTATTACTTCGAAAGAGAACTCAAATTTAGTTAAGGATATCATTCTTCAATTTGGTGATAACAAGATACCATTAACAAGTTTAACAACAGCTGCATATTATACAGATTCTGATAATCCCTTTTTTTTAGGTGCAAACCCT
>JAILIC010000083.1 GCA_024695475.1 Treponema sp. | reverse complement strand
AACTTTTCTTTCATTCGTAGAAGTACCATATCATTATCGCTAATATGCTCTTCCTTACATTCTTTTTGCAACTCGTCAACCAAGGCAACAGCAGTAGCAGCTCCAATATCACCTTCTATCAGTGAATCAATCATATCATCAAAAAAGGAGTCATCAAGACTTTTATGTTGTGTAAAAAGTTGTTTAATTTTTTCAGCAAAAGAAAGTTTCATTGTTTTTCCTATTTTTTCTTTTTTCTAGGTTGTTCAACATCCACTGGTAATACATTATCAGCAGCTTTTAAATACCGAATCAATTGATACACAAAAACTGCACCTAATCCAACCGAAAGTCCAATAGATGCCCAGCATCTTCGTTGCCACATGCCAGTTTCATCAAACTGTATAGAATATAAAGCTGAAGCCCGCCCATAATTCACGTATTTTCCATACGTATAAAATGTAAGCGGTAATGACAATACCAATGCACTATATGCAGTATACATTCTGCGTCTATGTTTTTCAATGTCAGCAGAAACATCAAAAGGCTCTTCACGTATCTCTAAGTCATTCCCATCAACAGCAAGGTCGTCAGGGATATAGAAAAACAACGCTTCTTTATTTTCATTCACCAAACCACCAAGCAGCGGCTTTCCATTAACCAAAATGGACGCACTATCATGGTCTGGTGTTATTTCTACAGCATCAACAACATTTGTATATAAAGTACCAAATACATTCGGCAATAATGATATATTGACTGATCCACACGTTATCTCCTTCATACGAATATGTATTGAAAACGATGGCATATCAACAAACGCATAATCCAAAAGTATGCGTTCATACCCCTCTGCCTCAACTGACATAGTATGAATGCCTGCAGATGTAACATAATCACTATGTATATCTTTAACAACAGAACCATCAATGGTAATCAGTGCAGTAACCTCAGGTTCGAGAAAAAAATGAAGGCGAACTGGTTTACTATTTGTGATTTTAGGAGTCAGCAGTCTCGCTAAGTTCTTGGCAATTTGAATCACATCAGACAACTTACCCACATCAGTAACAGTTGCCACTGTTTTTCCATCAGGATACAAACGCAGATCAACCGTTACGGCAACATAATCTCCCAACACATGTATTGTACCAGTTAAAAGACCATTTATATGCTCCTGCAATACCTGTTGTACAAACGCATACGAATCATAGTCATCATCAGCAAGCTCAGAAGGAACTGTATACAAAGTTGTTGGCGAATTTTTATACAAGGCCACAGATTCCGTCTGTATCTTTTGTTCCTCGCGTGTTACAGAAGTGATATCATTTGTCTGGATTTTTGTTTGCAACTCTTGTGTTGCTATTGTATTTTTATCTAAGAGATCTGTTATTTCTTTTATCTTCTTTTCTTGTGCAATAATAGCTTTACTCAAAGACTTTGGATTATCATACTGCAAAACTAATGCATCGCGAGTTTTAGAGGCACTCGTTAATTGCACCAAGAGAGAAAGCCTCTCCTGATGCAAATCCTCAAATTCGCGCTGTAATAACTCTCGAGAATCAACGATATGTTTTGTATCTTTTGCAATATGCTCTAATACTAATTGAGGAATATCTTGTGCAATAGTTGTCACCGATGGTAAAGAAGAATATTGCTTATCATAAGTAAAACGTACTGCAGCAAGCGTCCATGAAGAATCACTCGTCTCTTCTGCAATAAGAGAACCACAAAAGAAACAGAACAAAGCTTCAAGGACAATATATATCAGTGCGCGTTTTTTATTCCAATCAGTCCAAATCGTCTTTTGCATCATCGTCCGATGTACCCATCGGCAGGCCCTTCCATTGGGCCTCAAGAAAAGAATTTATAAACTGATCAATATCACCGTCCATAACAGCCTGAATATTACCAGTTTCATATTTTGTACGATGATCCTTTACCATCGTATATGGTTGAAACACATAGGAGCGAATTTGGTTACCCCACGAGATATCTTTTTTTTCAGCACCATACTTAGCATTTTCTTCATCCTGCTTTTCTTTATAGTACTGATACAACTTTGCCTTCAAAATACTCATAGCCGTTGCACGATTCATCAACTGGCTTCGTTCACTCTGACAGGCAACAACAATACCTGTTGGCAAGTGTGTAAATCGAACTGCAGAATCTGTTTTATTAACATGCTGACCGCCCTTACCTCCAGCTCGATATGTATCCACTCGTAAATCTTCTGGACGGATTTCAACTTCTACAGAGTCATCCAAAACAGGAAAAACAAATACTGAAGAAAAAGAGGTATGACGACGGGCATTAGCATCAAATGGACTGATACGGACTAAGCGATGAATTCCAGCTTCACCTTTTAAATACCCATATACATAATCACCATTGATTTGTAAAGTAATGGATTTAATTCCCCCCTCAGCCTCAAGCATATCGACTGTTTCCATTTTAAAACCACGGCGCTCTGCCCAACGAATATACATTCGGCTAAGCATGTATGCCCAGTCACAAGCTTCAGTACCACCAGCACCAGAATGGATTGTCAAAAAGGCACTACTTCTATCAACTTCACCAGAAAGCAAGTTCAATATACTTTGTTTTTCATACTTATTTTGGGCATCATCATACATTTCCTTAATATCAGATTCAACTGACTGATCATTACTCTCGATACCCAATTCATACATCGCCTCAAGATCATCAGCTGCAGCCATCAATTCTCGCCACGGCTCAATACGACCTTTCAGAAGCTTAATATCATTCATTATCCGTTCTGCTTTATCATGGTCATTCCAAAAACCTTCAGCAGCAGTAAGAGCTTCTTTTTCTGCTATTTTCTTTTCAATTGCATCGGGGTCAAAGACGCCCCCAAACATTCATGATATTTTCTTTTAATTCTGAAATCGGAACCTTCCAATCTTCAAGCATTATATACCCCTTGCTTAAGTAAAAATCTCTCTATTCTATAAGAGAATAAAAGAAAGATACTGTCTTGTCAAACCGTATCTCAATTCTGACAAACCATTGATTTATTCAAAAGTTGCATATATGATAATCGTATGAATAATAGTATAAAACAGATGTTTTTTCTGTGTTCCACTCTTTTTTTATGTGCCACTGCATCTGTCTTTTGTCAGTCAACACAACCTATCGTATCACATATAAAAGCAATATATGATACTGCAACAGCACAAATTGTTATTTCATGGGATTGTCCAGATCAACAAAACGCAGCTCCTCATGAAAATACAATTAATGAATTGTATCTCTATCGCTCAACCACTCCTATTGTAACAACAGTCGACCTTGCAGCATTATCTCCTATCGCAAAATTGCAAAAAGAACAAACAAACTATATTGATACTGTCTCAAATTACAGTGACTACTACTATGCCGTCATCGCTATAACGGAATCAGGTCCCTATTCCATCATCTTACCTTCGATCAATACTACGGTAACTGCTGTAAGAAAAGAAAAAAGACAGCCCCCCATACAAACGGTACAACAAGATACAGCTCTTCCATCATATCCTGCAGGTACAAAGCGCTCGATGCCTCTACCAATACCTGATATACTTGAAAATCAAAATTACACCCCATTGCAAATGGATGAAAAAGCCATTGCGCAGGCAAAAACACTGGGAAAAGACAGTTCCAACCATAAACGTATCCAACCATACGCATTTGAAGAAGATATGATTTCACCCACAGGCGGAGATGCCTATTTATTATTTACCATTTTGCACGAAACCTTTGCGAGAAAAAAATATGCAGAGGCAATTCCGCGTTTAGAAGATTTTCTTGCGATAAACCATGAACCAGGTCTAACAACTCGTGCTTATTTTTATCTGGGTGAGTGTCATTATTTTACCAGCCAATATGAAAATGCCGTTTTTGTTTTTCTAAAAACAAAAGACACATATCCAGACCTCTCAAGAGAATGGATATATGCCTCGCTAGATTCAATAGATATTACGAATTAAATCAATAAGCAATGGAGTTCTGCGCAGCCCCATACCGTTTATGGTCAAATCAGTTGCGTCAGGTTCTTCAACTACAGGAGTACCTGATACCGTTGCTGCAGGCTCAGTTTCTTGAGATACGGGAACAGCAGATTGCGTTGTTGCTTTTTTCTTCTTAGGTACCTGTAAAACAACAACTTCATCACCGACATTAAGGCGATCAAAAAAGCCATTTTGCTTAAAATCACCTTCTGAAATTTCTTCATCGCATACCGTAGTCGTAAACTGACCTAATACCGCATCTTTATCGTAACTCAATCCCGGACCAGTATCAGCAGTCGAAAGACTGCCCTGCTTTACTACTTCAAATACGGAATGAGCAACAATACCATCAGCACGTCCCAAGTCAATCAGTAATTTACTCTTTCCATCACGTGCGATTACTTCACCACGTATAGGAAGTACTTCAAGAATGCCTTGTCGTAAACGACGCAAGGCATTTGCATAACGATCATTACCAGTACGGAATACAGAAAAACTTACCGTTTTTGTTCCTGTACGAGCAGAATACATATCAGCATCAATAGTTACTTCCCTAGCATTCTCATTTATAGAAATAATGATAAAATAATCCAATCCATTTTCACGAGCATGTCTAAATGCCTGTCCATAATCCGCTACAGGAGCATAGGTTGCACTAACCGAAGTACTAGAAACTCCTGAAAACATTTCTGCAACCATACCAGAAGTAATCCACTCAGAATCAGCATGGAACAACTGCACAGGAGTATCCATATAATAGATTCCTAGCTTCCATCTAATTTTATCCAAGTACAGCGGCTTTACATTCCAACGTAAGGACAATGTATCTGACAACAAAGACGAAAAAGCTTCGATTTTATCCGCAAGTTGTACAGCTGCTTCTTTTCGTTGCGTAAAATCACCATTTTCTTGAATAAACCGCAACTGATCCAAATACAGCTCGTACAGCTCATCATTACGCAACAAATCCGCATAGGAAGAACGAGAACTGATATTCAAAGGATCAATTTTTAATGCACGCTGATATTCATACACAACCTGTGATTTCAAAAACTGCTTATTATACTCAATAGCCTTTTTACTATGGTAGTCAGCCCAAGCCGCACGACGGGAGTCTTCTAAAGGAAGAAAAGAGCCTGCAACCAACTCCAATGCGCTCCTCATAATTTCATCTTGAGGATTTATGCTCACGCCCATAGCCCAGGTATCGACAGCATCACTCACTTCGCCTAGTCGGTATTGGGCCAAACCTTTCAAATACCATATCGATGGACTTTTTCGATAACGAGAAATTCCATACTCACAGATATCCAAAACTTCAGCATACTTTTTTTGGTTATATAAAATCGATGCAAGCAGTAAATACGCCCTATCATAGTTAGGACTAATTTGCACAGCAGCACGAGCCTGGTGCTCTGCTTCTGCAAAATCACCTTGCTTAGCGCTCAAATATGCTGCCAAATAATGTACACCAGAATCCCCCGAATGATATTGCAAGGCCTGATCGATATAAATAGATGCAATATCATTTTTTCCTAACTCTGCACTGACCAAAGCGAGACTTAACAAAGCCCTACGATTTGTTCCCTGTCGCTTAAGGGCGTCTCGATAAATATTTTCTGCACTTGTCAGCTTGCCATTAAATAAATCAAGCTCTGCAAGTCCAAAGCGTGCCTCAACATCATTAGGATAAACAGACAGTATCTTTTCAAATATAGTACGAGCTTCAGTTAACTTACCCAAAGCAATATATGCCATACCACGGAGATTTAAAATAGCCGTATTTGACTTAGCGTATTTTTCTGCATTTTCAGAATACGTTACTGCTAACTCAAAATCTCCCAGTTGATACGCACACTGCGCCAAATTAAACCATGCATCACCATAGGTAGGATTTTTTGCCAGAGCCTCCTGAAAAAGCTCCGTAGCCCCATACCAATCTTCTGAAGACTGTCTTTCAACACCAGCGGTATACAACTCAGAAGCTGTTTTTGCAGTTTTTTGAGCTGCAAGAGGTAAGATACAGGTAATAAGCATTACTACAGCAAGTAAAAGAGGCCTATCTAGTAGTTTAATCCTCAGATTCAGGGCTTTTTTCATTTTTCTGATCGTCTCCAGTACGGCGAATAACTTTTATTACATTTATACGATGACCTTCCATGTCCTGTACTATAAAGTCAAAAGAATTCCATGCAACTTTTTCATATTTAACAGGTATTTTTCCAAACAAATCAAATACAAAACCACCCAATGTATCAAATTCCTCATTAGGAAATTGAGCATCAATAGTTTCGTTTAAATCATCTATTGCTACACGAGCATCACACAACCACATATTGTCACCAACAGAAAGAATGTCTTCACGTTCATTATCAAATTCATCCTGAATATCACCAACAATTTCTTCGATAATATCTTCCATGGTAACAATACCAGAAATTCCACCATATTCATCAATTGCCATGGCAATATGTAAGTGTCTGCGTTTAAACTCACGCAACAAGCTGTCTATACGTTTTGACTCAGGAACGAAATATGGTTTACGTATTATTTTTTCTAACGAAACTGCCTCATGCCGTGAAAATGCATGAATAAGATCTTTGACATATAAAACGCCAACAACATTATCAATGGACTCATTATACACAGGAAAACGAGAGTGACCGCTTGCAGCAATTTTTTCCATCAATTCTTCTTGAGGAATATCCAATGAAATAAAATCAACATCGATACGAGGAATCATAACTTCTTTAACAGAAGTCTGTGATAAGTCTTCGATACCTCGAATCATATCCTGTTTTTCTTCATTTAAGATTTCTTGCTGTGCTTCGTCAATCTCACTAATATTTTTTTTGTGAAAAAAATTAAATATACCCATACCCTTTTTCAGCCATTCATAATAGTTTTATCCTGAAGTTGCGAAAGCAGCTTTTCTTGCAATGAAAGCATTTCACCAGCAGGAGCAACACCAGGTTCTATATGTTCTTCTCCATGGTCCATACCATTTAAATGCAATAAACCATGCAAGAGCAAACGTTTTAATTCTTCATCCTCGGTACATGTAAAATAGGCTGCATTTTTAGGAAGCGTCTCTAAGCTGATAACAATATCGCCTACACTTTTCCAAACAGTACCATGCTCATCCTCATATGACTCTCCATTCTCAAATGAAAGAACATCAGTAGCATTATCGATATCACGATACTGATGATTGAGCTGCTGTATAAACGCATCATTACAAAAGAGAATTGAGACTTCCTCTCCATCAAATCCAGCAGCCTGCATGGCAGACTGAACAAAAGGTTCGACATGAGACAACCAAGAAGGCTCAGGAACATCATCCTGCATAGATACAAGTATTGAATTAGACATTGTTACGAACCTCTTCCATAGTTTTGTCACCTAATGTATCTTCTTCTTTATCGGCATCAGCATGATCATTCTTTTCAGATTTAACAGTATCTGGATCTTTCTGGTCTGGATATTCAATACGATTATGATAATAGCCACCTAGCAACTGCACAAACGACTCTTTAATCAACGTAATATCTCTAAATGTCAAAGGACAGTTATCCAACTGATGATGCTCAACTTTACCGTTGAGTAGCTGTTGAATAAACTTATCCAAACGTGGCATAGTAGGATTTTCAAGTGTTCGACAAGCTGCTTCGACCGTATCTGCAAGCATTACAACAGCAGATTCCTTTGTGGTTGGTGGAGTACCGGTATATGAAAAATCTTCTGGAGCAACAGAAGGATCCTTTTTCTTTGCTTCTCCATAAAAATAGGCGATAAGACTATTACCATGGTGCTCTGAAATAATATCTACGATCTGTTTTGGCAAGCGCATCTGAACCGCTTTTTCAACACCCTTTTTTACATGACTTCGAATAACAGATACAGACAATGATGGATTGATATCATTGTGTTTATTTATGCCAGTCTGTTGATTTTCAACAAAATACTCAGCCTGATCCATCTTTCCGATATCATGATAGTACGCACCAACACGAGCAACCAAAGGATTAGCGCCAATAACACGACAGGCATTTTCTGCAAGTGTTGCAACCATCATCGAGTGGTTATAGGTACCACTTGCAGTAAGCAACATACGACGCATAAGCGGATTATTCAAATCGCTCAAATCCATAAGACGGAAAACCGACGCCGTATTCAACAGCAATTCAAGAGGAGTTAAAAATCCTAATGCAAGAATACCTGAAATAAAGCCATTAAAAGCCAAACCGGCAAAGAGAGGCAGCAATTCTGTCAAGTCGCTATTGAACATAACTTTTACTAGTACTACAAATACGACATTCATCACGCTCAACAGCAACGAGACAAAAACCATGTCGATACGTCTGTAGATATTACGTACAATGCGAGTCGCTGCAATAGAAGTTACCAATGTAAACAAAGCAGGAATGATATCATAATTACTTGCATTAAATACACCAAGTGCCAATAAAAAAGCAAAAAAGTACGCCGACAACTGTCCAAACAAAATGGCAACTAAAAAAATACAAAAAGCTGACGGCAAAATAATCGGCAAATAATACGAAGCTGCAAATACTGGCGATTTACGACCATATATTGCCAATCCATACGTCAAAAGAAAAAAGATAACCTCAATAAGAGCTTCTTTAAACTCTATTGTACGTCCCAATGTTGGAGAGGCATACAATAAACACCATATTACCGCCAACAAAAGCAAATAGAGAATCGAGTTTGCAAAAGCCCGATAATCCATATAAATCGGCGACTCGGCAATCTTTTTTAATTTATTAAATCCCTCTTCGGTAATAGGAAAACCTTTTTTGATAATTTTTTCGCCCTGCTCTATAGCAACAGGATTATCAATATCAGGAGGCAAAGATTTGTCTGCGATAATATTTCTATCTGCGATCATCCCTATTTCAAACTCATCAATCGAAAAACTTGCAACAGTTTCTCTGGTTGCTACATTAAAAAAGCACAGTCCAGAAACCGCACATAATCCTACGACCAAAAGGATGATAAACAGTCGTTTTTCAGTAATAAACTGTACTATTATCTTTCCTAGATGAAACTTTTTTTTCTTTTCTGTATTATTCATCTTGTTGTTCATTTTCGTACGCTTGTACTATTTTTTGTACAAGAGGATTTCGTACTACATCTCCTATTTCCATAGTAATCATCGCAATTTCAGGAATAGATTCCAAAACCTTCATTGCATTGACCAATCCAGATGGAACACGTCGCGGTAAATCGATCTGTGTCACATCCCCCGTTATAAACACTTTGGAATTTTCGCCCATACGAGTCAAAAACATTTTCATTTGCTCTCTAGTAGTGTTTTGAGCTTCATCCAAAATAATAACACTATTATGTAACGTCCTACCACGCATATATGCTAATGGGGCTATCTCAATTGCACCCATTTCAAGCATTTTATGAATGGTTTCACGATGTATTATCATTCCCATTGCATCATACAAAGGCTGCAAATAAGGATTTATTTTTTGCTCCAAATCGCCTGGTAAAAAGCCAAGGCTTTCGCCGGCTTCGACAACAGGTCGGGTCAAAACAATGGTAGACTTTTTATGGGATAAAACAAGTCGCAGTGCTTCGGCTACCGCCAAAAAAGTTTTACCACTACCTGCAGCTCCTGTACAAAATACCATATCATAATCACGTAAAGCACGGATATAGCGAGCATGATTGGCAGTTTTTGGATACACTTTCCTGATTCCACCAGGAACCGTAATAGATAACGGATCATTTGATATGGAGTGAATATCGGTGTTCAAAATCGAAGCGATCATATCCTCGCTTCCTTCTTCCCCATCTCCTAACTCATCAATGATTCTATCTATAATAAACCGAAATTCCTGCTGTACTTCGGGATCTGCATTGTCAACCGACAACTCATTACCCCGAGTAAACACAGGAACCCCCAAATGTTTTTCAATGAGTTTTAAATTGCTGTCATTAGTACCGCATACACGTGTTAATATATCTACATCCGGTACTACTATCGTATACGAAGAATCCACTAGCATAAATTGTAAACAGCTAATGCACTTTGGTCAAGGAACTCGCATATAAAATTGCTTTTCCAAATATAACTAAAAGAAGAAAACAAAAAAAAGTTGTTAATTTGAAAATCTGCCTCTATACTAAACGTAACTTTTATTATGATGCTTAGGCAATTGAAAAAAGGAGGAAAAATGATAAAAGTTACCAAAAAAATACTCTTATGTTTTGTGGCTGCAGTAACACTTACTGCTGGATTATCTGCCCAGCATATCGGAAAGGAATATCGACTTAAAAAAGTGGTAGAAGTTCCTGGCAGGCAAGGAATTGCCGCCGACAAGGACTACTTTTATGTTTCCGACACACGAGGATTATACAAGTATGATCACAACTGGAATCTTGTGAAGAGTCGTGTTCAGACGAAAAGTGACGGTCTTTTTCCACATCCCGATCAGGCTAATCATTTTGGCGATATAGATGTATTTGAAGGTAAAATCTATACCGGAAATGAAAAGTTTGAATATGGTCGTGGATATAATATAGCTGTTTCTATCTATGATGCAAATACGCTGGAATGGATAGAAGACATCCCATGGAGTGCGGAATCGGGACAAGTTGAGGTCTCTGGCGTTGCTGTTGACAGGGAAAAAAGACTTGTATGGTTATCCGATTGGGTAGACAGCCGTTACGTATATGCATACAGTCTTGAAACTAAAAAATATTATACAAAGATGCAGTGCCGTCCAGAACCATACTGGTGTCAGGGCATCTATATTGCTGACGGAACAATGCTTTTTTCTGCTGATGATGGCGAGTCTACCTATCATATTCCAGACTGTATCTATAAAGCTGATGTTTCAGAAGTTCCCTATACAGGACTTATTCAGGGAACAGAAGTGGTAAAAGAAAATCCCTGGAGCGTCAAACTCGAAAACGGCAAATGTGTTACACGGACAGGTTTAATTGCAGGTGGAGCCTTTGCAAAACCGTTGACAATGCTACGAGAAATGAAAGACTTCCGCCGCGCAGGAGAAATCGAAGGGCTTACCATAGACCCGGTAACTGATGACTTGCTTGTATTAAACAACCGAGGTACACAGATTATCCTTGGAATGAGCCAAGGCCCATTTAAAGAAGAAGGATACACAAAAGAAATCCACGAAGTCTATATTTACGAAAAAGTCAAATAAATAGGTCGAGCCAAGGCAGAATTGGCTAAAAGCCTTGCGTCAACAGCCTGTTCTTTTACTAAGGACAGGCTGAATTTTTCCAACAAGCTGACTTATAATCAAGTTTTCCTTGCAATATCTAAACCCCTATTCCACTATACCCCGCTTGCTTTAATGCATCTTCATAAGATATATAATATTCTGAGGGTATATTTTTTCTTGCCTGTACAGTTGGAAAAATCTCTTTACGTTCCTTCATATCGTCCAAAGATTTTAAAAGCTTATATTCAGCAATAGGAATCATAGCTGCTTCATTACGTGCAAAAGATACCATACAATACTCCTTATGTAATATTTTACATAAAGTACTGAAAACTCCCCGATACAAAATTCCAAGTGTGGCAATTTCACCGAGACACTCTAATGTTTGAACTACAGCTTAGTGTTGGGGGCATATCAATTTATTCACATTCTTTAATTGCTTGAATAATATAATTTTTTAATTGATCTGAACCAGAAGAACTTGAGCCAAAATTTCTGTTAATTAACTGTACATTGTTTTGCTCCAGTATACTTTTCAATTTATAAAACACTTCCTCAAAAGTCGTTAAATCATGAGACTTTTTCATTACACCAAACTCCATTAAATGTGGCAAAGATCGCATTATTGCAATGAAACCTGTAGTTTTCGATAAAATAAACTCTTCATAGTTTTCCCACTCTTTTGGAAATACATTCTTTGCAGCATTAAAAACATTTAATAAAACTCTTAAAATAATAGAATCCTGATTATTTAAGTAAAAACTATTAAATATGCAATCTTTCCGAACAATAGGTTTCTTATGCGCTCTCGCATTTTCAAAATCTATATCTGCATTTTTTTTATTCCCAGAAATATGAATTAATAATTCATTTACAAATGTTCCTTGAGACAAAATTTCATCAGAACCCTGTGTTCGTTTTCCCAACATTTTTAGACGTCTATAATAAGGAGAATCCTCTGTTGCATTAAATGCTCTTGCTATTTCATGAGCAACTTTATAAGGGTTTCGTTCTTCTATTACACGATATAAGCTATAAATTACTGATGTTGGAACTTTTGTCTGTTTTCCATTTATTATTGCAAATATTAATGCTTGTTCTTCTTCAGTTGGTTCAAAAATAAAGACAACTGGTAATTCAAAATCATCAATTTTATTTGATAGTTCAATCCCTTTTATTCGATGTTGTCCATCCAAAATACGAGAAACACTTGTGGAAATTTCAGGAATTTCAATTTTATTTATTTTCCCATTTTCATCATATTGAGGGATATATTTATCCTTTTTCAATGCTAAAAGAATTGGCGTAGGAAATGTTGCATCTACTGTAGCTGCATATCTAGCAATTTCTGTAGCTCTTGATGATGATAAATCTCTTTGAGGACCTCCATTAAGAATTTGTGATTCTGGGTCATATTCAACTCTATCAATGGTCGAAATAGA
Organism: Treponema sp.; assembly: GCA_024695475.1. Lineage (GTDB taxonomy): Bacteria > Spirochaetota > Spirochaetia > Treponematales > Treponemataceae > Treponema_D. Next base: position 308 of record JAILIC010000083.1, on the reverse strand, counting down.
TAATATATCTTTAGCTTGCATTACCCCCATTGCAAAATGTCCAATAGGCTGATCGAAAGGAATAACATTAATTTCCATTTAAGTATAAAACTCCTTCTTCTACATATGGTGTTGATTTATTATTTTTTGTTTTTTGGACAATTGTCTGTACATTTTTGTATTGTTCATTTTCAACTTTCTCAGCTGTATCTTCTTGAAAATGCGATTTTAATGGGAACAATAATAATCCCAAAATAATTGTAATTACAAGTATAACATGTTGTTGATAAGATGGCATTTCTGTTTCCCTATATTCATAAGCTAAGACT
>JAILIC010000029.1 GCA_024695475.1 Treponema sp. | reverse complement strand
TTCATAAAGTTTCATACCAGCTCCTCAATCAACTTGTTTTGAAAGCTTTTCCATAAATATTAAATTATTGTTTTCCTTGGCGATGAAATTTCTATTCTTGTTTTCTTCCAAAAAATCAGAAAAACCTTCTTTAGTGCATATTTTCTGGGCAAATTTAATTTCATTTTCAATAGCTTCTATTATTTTATAAAACAATTCTGACTCAATATGGCAGACATTAAAATTAATCGGCTTTCGGAGTGTATACACAAGTCCATTCTTTTCCATCCCGGAATTATCAAGAGCATATATACTTGGAACAATTTCAAAATTAACCCAGTCGCCCCGCATATTTGAATGTGACGACCAGAATCCAAATTCCAGCTGTACAACATCATTCTGCCAGCGGAGTTTTCTTTTAAGAGATTTGAAATTTTCTTTGTCCTTGTAATAAAGGCCAATCTGTCTGCAGACCTCTTCAAAAATTACTTTTGAATCATCATCCGGCTTGCAGTTAAACAAAATCTTTTTATCATTCATTTCTTAAATCCTCTACTTTTTTAAATTCGCGACTTTAAATATACATAAACTTTTTCCAAACCTCAGCATGTAATTCAATCGCACTGGGCTTAAAACTCACGGATTGCGCAGGCTAGGCTATGATATTTTTTTTCACGTCCATGCCAATCTCCGGAAAAAAAGTGCAGTTCGTATACCAACACATTTTCTGCAATAGATGGTATATACCAGCCTTTTTCAAAACGGGTGCCGCTGAGATATGTTCCAGGCACATCAGCATACTTTTTTGCAAAGTAAAACACAGGATACAGGTCTTCATTTGTATTTTCTCCGTGCTAAAATATTTCTTCAAATCTCAGTTGTGTCTCGTCGTTTTCCTGTTCATAGTCACTCTGTATGTATAAGGAACTTCTGTTTTTTAATGAGTGTGTTCTATTTTATCATATCCCATGAAGCCGATGAATCGCCTGTTATGGGAATGATTTGACCGAGATAAGTTGGCTTTGTTTTAAAAAGAACTAAAAAGAACGTCTTTACTCGCGCTAAAGATTCCCGAATTGTCCAGCTTCTATGGATTTTTGCCGAGTACGGGTTGAGTTCTTTTGCCTCAAAACCAACGATGTCAATTCCCATTTTTTTTGCGATGTAAACAGAACGGGTAAGATGAAAGCGTTGGGTAACAACGACTGCATTGTTCACGCAAAAGATTTCTTTTGCGCGGTACATTGTTTCGTAGGTGGAAAAACCTGCATGGTCTAAGAAAATTATCTCGCCAGCCGTTTTGTAAATATTCTGCATGTAAAGGCGCATACGGTTCACTTCGTCATACTCTTTTGTTCCATGATCGCCAGAAATAAGCACTTTCTGAGCCTTTCCGCCGTTTATACAAGTAGAAGCCGCCTCAAGCCTGTCTCGAACGACGAACGAAATATTGTTTTTATAAACTCGCGCACCTGGTACGATGACCGTATATTTTTTAGGCAGTGTTGAAAAATCAGAATAGATGTACGGCTTTGAATACTGAATCATATAAATATTGATTGCCAAAGCCCCAAGAAAAATGACAATTCCCGTAAAAAAGCCAGCGAAAAAGAGCTTTTTAAGCAGACGTGACAAATTTTCAGGTAAGTGCAAATGGGGAAGCCCCTTAAAGTTGATTTTTTTAAATGTAATCGATTTCAATATTTTCATAACTGTATTGTATCACGATACACCGCTTTTTTTTCAAAATCTTTCTTTGTATATACACGACGCCACAGTACTGTACATGCTTCCGATGACATTAGTAGTCAAGCCGTGTGAGGACTGCAACTTCCGTGTCACACATTTTGCGCTAATCTAAGTACAAGAAACACGAAAACATCTCCATGGCAAACGAAGCGGTTAAACACACAGAAAGCAGAGCTATATGGCCTGCAAGAACAAACTTCTTCACGAACAAGAGAACTATGGCGCATACGATTCCCGCGGGAATCAAAACTAGATCGGCAAATATAAGAAAAAAAGAAAGCACATATACATACAAATACAGAGGAGAAATATTGAATGTCACACCAATCACGGCAGAAATCATGGCAGATAGAAAAGCGAGTACGAAAATGCGTAGGCTGACGGGCGAGGCGCAAAAGTGCATGACAGTTCCTATTGCGTTCAATAAAACCGTGCTGGTGAGCAAAACGCTGGGCAGGTATATTCCAAGTTCCCGCCACACATCGCCGCCGTCTCCAAACGGAGTATTCTCGTTGTATCCTGGAGAACTTTCTGGATTCTCAATGTATTCGTAATTGAGTTTAACAAAATGCCCCACCAAAATTGCGCTCGTAAAAAGCGTGCAGAATGTAAGAAGTGCCACAAGGAGCAAGAGTTTCATTTTATATCTTCCTTTTCAAGCAGACTGCAGATTTTTTCCGCTGTTAGTTTGCATATTTTTACAGGCGGTTTGATTTTTCGTGATGTAGTCCAAATGCCATCATAGTAAAAACTAGTTTCTATCTCGTAAAGATACGGTTCTCCATGTTTTTCCTTAAAAAAAAGAGTTGTAGGGTGAAAAAGCTGCTGTTTCTTTATTTACTCCTTTTTAACGACCTCTCTTGTAAACATTCTATGTACCAATTCATACTAAAATTTACACGTAACTGCAATTGGACACCTGTCGGTAGTGTAAGATTTTACTATAGTAATATCAGACTTTGTGAGGCAGTTATCTCAGTGGGGCTGAAGTAATCGTAGTTGTCCCTCAACGCTAAAAGTTGCAGATTGGCTATTAAATAAACAGAACAAACGGATAATTTTTTAAAAACAGCAACCACAGGACTATTATATAGTTTTTGGTATGATTTGCACCCCTGAAAAAGTAAAATTGTAATATTTTTCAGACCATAAGCTTACAGAATCTTTCTGATAGTTTAAAAATAAAATCTATTATGCCTTAAAATGATTCTTCTAATCGACCATATTGAGAATCAATATATAAACGATTGAGTCTTAATATGTTAACGATTGAAGCTCAATATGTTAACGATTGAAGCTCAATATGTACGTAATTGATTTTCAATATGTACGTAATTGAGAATTAATATGTACGTACAAAACTATACCTTATAGCTTATTGTTTGGAAAATTTCGGATTACTCTTCATAGTCCGGTACTGCTGGAAAGCGTTTTTCTACCAGCTCCATTGATAAAGTTGCAGATTGTCTATTAAATAAACAGAACAAAGAGGATTCTAATAATGAAAAGTGATTTTTTATTATAGGAAATGCATTATTATTTTTATTAATCTATACAAAAAAACAGATAATTTGTATTCCTTTACTTATTGTTGGATTGATAGGAAATATTCTTGAATTACATGAAATGAAGATAAGTTAGTCTCTGGCAAAGATCAAGGGGGCTTTGCGTATTATTTATTGAAATAGTATTATGCTTAAATTATTTCCCCACTTTATTCCAGAAGCTATGTGGAAATAAACAGTATTTTTTCTGAAGTAGAAGTCATATTTTATAGGGGAAGAAAAATGAAATTTATAAAAATTATTGGTTATTTCCTTATTTTTTCATCTTTTCTGATGATTTTTATTAAAATGCGATATAACTTTTTGAACGAGAGATATACTATAAGATTTCTTCTTTCTATTTGTTCTTTAGGTTTTTTTTTGTTAGCATTTGATGGTTGCAGAGAAATAAAAAAGGCTGAAGAAAACTTTGAACCAATTTTATTTACTGAAAGAAAGGGTATTTTTATGTCAGTACTTATGGGATCTCTGTTGTTATTGTGTGCTATTTTCATTTGAAAAAAAATTTGTTTTTGAATGCGTTGCTGTATATGTGTGTTTATCATGTTGGCATATAGCTTTTACACTATTGGTGAAATGAAATGATACTTTTAGAAATAAAATTTTATTATTATTTGGGAAGAAAAAATTATAATAAACTTAAAGAATTAATTGACGAGTATTTAGAAAAAAAAGGAAAAACGGCAAAATACTATGAATATTGCTTTAATTATTGTTATGCAATTAATGATTATGACAATGCCTTAAAGCACATAGTAAGTCTCATAAACAAAAAAACATTATCATTAGATTTTGAAAATTGGATAATCGAATTCTTTGTGAAAAACAATATTCTGTCTCATCAATATCAACTTGCAGCTAAAAATGCCATGAAATTAGCACATTTAGAAAATCTAAGTACAAAGAATAGAACGTTACTTCTTAAAATGTTAGATTATATTGCAACTCAGATATGATTTTACAACCTTGTTTTTAATTTCCCAGTTTTAGATTTTGAGGAGAACTAAAATGAAAAAACTGATTGCGATTCTTGTGGCAGTGTTGCTGCTTGTTTCGTGTACTACGACAAAATATGCCTATAAGGCAGAATACTATTATGAATGGTCTGCATTTTCGCCCGACGAACCTTTTGAGAATAGATTAAGCTGCCTGTGTTTAAAACGCTCGGATGGCAGATATTGGACTATCGACCTGGGAACAATCCCAACAAACCTGAATCTTGAAGCAACATTGGGAGAAATGGATAACGGCTTTTATCTTGTTTACAAACAAGAATATGGCGGAGAAAGATTCTTTTTCAAAGAATTACATGGTGAACCATCCCTTTACGAAATAGAAACAACATTTTTCTTTGAAGGCATATCAACTACTACATCACGAAAAATCACCCCACCTATAAAAATAAGCAAACTGACTATCGAGCAAATCTGCAGCTTGATTGAAAAAGAGGATTTGGCAAAATGAAAAAACTGATTGTGATTTTTGTGGCTGATGTTTCGGAGGATTTCTGACTGGCCAGCCTCTGGAAATGATAAAATAAAAAATCCGATCTTGTAGGGGAGAGTAAATGGCAAAGTGTTACCTATACGCGATTGAATACACGAAATACACGAAAAAACGCGTACTTAGTCGGTCTAGTCTGTTTGAGATGGAAGAACGCTGGGAATACATAGAGTGCCCCTCGTTTGATGCACAGAAAATACACAAGCTTGCTGAAAGTGAGGAAAACATTCCGCTCATTTTCCGCATTTTGTGTAGCAATGACCCGCACACAGCCGTGTCGCTTTTGGAGGGGTACACGTTTTCGATTTCGTCAGATTACAAAAAATGTCCCTTATACGATAGTGGGGTGAAAAAGCTTTCCGAATTTATCTCGCAGCTTCCTGATTCGGACGACCGGGCGCGCGGTAAGCACCTTCTTTCGCTCCTTAAAGGAAAAAACTACGACCATTTCCGCCTTGAGTGCGCAGAAATCTTTGAAACGCGTGGCAAAGACCTGGACAAGCAAACGCTTGATTTGCTTGACGAGCTGAAGAACATCGACAAGGAAATTGAAAAATCGCTCTCCAAAATCCGCTTGGGCAAAAAAGACGACCTTCGTGAACTTGATGCAGCCTATTGGCAGGCGGATATTAGCGAGGACGACCCGAATATGCAGAAATGGCTTGCAGCGGAGCAGGTCGCAGAAGGTGTCGGTTTACCTCTAGAAGAAATCCGTAAGCTGTAAAAAATCAATTATATATTGCTGCAAGCTACTCAGTTCCTTTTTAGCAAAGGAACTGAGTGTAACGAGATTTACTTCTTTTCTGTACTACAATGATCATGGAGTACAAACAACTTGATTCCCTCTGTTGTAAACTTTTTCTTTATATACTCTATGACTGTCTGTACTGAGTGTTCAGCATCATCTTGTATATACGCAATCAAGATAAAGTTTGTCTCAGGCCAGGTGGTAGTACCAAGTTTAAAAGAATCCTTTCCACGTCCATGAACCAAAGGAATAATGCTGTAGTAAAAGTCAGGGATGACTTTTACGAGATTATTGACAATTTCGTCCTGGACAGATTGATTTGCAATTATTTCGACTCTAATCATTGTTTTCTCCTGTTGAGTGTGATGTCTCCAAAGCCTGAACAAGTTCTGGCGCAAGCGCAAAATCATCTCTTTTATCAGCATTTTTGTTAAGCAGCGAATAAATGACTGGAATAATAAAAAGCGTTACTAAAGTAGATGAGGTGAGCCCGCCAACAACACATAAGCCGATTGGTTGTGTCATTGATGCACTTTCTCCTGCAAAGAATGCCATAGGAATCATACCAAGGATTGTAGTTAAGGTGGTCATGAGGACTGGGCGGAGACGAGACGCACCTGCCTGCTCGCACGCTTGGAGAACGGGGATACCTCTTTTTACTAAGAGGTTTGTCTGGTCTACTAGGATGATACCGTTGTTTACGACAATGCCTACCAACATGACAATACCAATCATTGAGACCATGCTAAAACTTTGCCCGGTAATCAAATGGATGAGAACAACACCGACAATTAAAAATGGCAAGGTAAAGAAGTTTATAAATGGATCCTTAAAGGATTCGTAAGTACCGGCCATGACTCCAAATACAAGAATGATAGCTAGAATGATAATGAGCAAAAAGACTTTTGCGGTTTGGGCAGTGTCTTTCCATGAGCCTTCATATGATATGGTTATAGAGTCTGGAACAACGATTGACTGATCAATAAGTTGTTTTATTTCCTGTTCAACGGTACCTGCATTTGCATTGCCTTTAATACTTGCAGTCAAATGGATGATACGGGTTTGGTCTTCGCGTGCAATAGATACCGGTCCTGTACCGCGAACTACTGTTGCAAAGTTTGCTACGGAGTATCTGCCCGAAGTGCCAGTGACGAATATCTTTTCAAGATCAGGAATATCCTGTCGGTCTGAGTCTTGTAATACGAGTACTATACTGTAATCGTCCCCATTTGCATGGTAGGTAGAAGCTGTTTTTCCGTTGATGCAATAGTTAATCTCATTGGCAATTTGTGACACGGTAAGACCAAATAGAGAAGCTCTGTCACGGTCTATTTGGATTTCTACTTGTGGTAAACCGTCATCCAAATCAATCTCTGGCTCTGCTATATCAGAAATATGCTCTGATATCAGTGTTTTTATCTTTTTTGCCAATGCAAGGGAAGCATCCAGATCATCTGAGCGGAATGCGATATCTATGTCCGAACCTGTCATTTGCTGCATGCGACCTTCGTTAAAGGTGAATGTTGCTGTCGGATAGTCACTAAAATGACTTCGTAATTTGTTTTTTACTGTTGTAGCATTGTCAATTTGCTGTGAGGCATCAGGAAGTGTTACTTTGATAGAGCCTTTATATGAGGAATCTGCACTAAAACCCATTCCGCCTGATGATCCAACGGTTACAACAATGTTTTCATAGCCTTTTATTTCTTTTTCAACGGTAGTATAAAAATCATCAAGTACCTTTTGTGTCTCTGATAGTTTTGTTCCTAACGGCAGCTCAACATTAAGTGTAACGGAAGTGTCATTATAGTTGGACATAAAGGCAATATGTAAATGTCCATAGAGGAGTATGCTTGCCATTAAAATGCCAAAAGCGATAACGACGGTTGCAAAACGGTGCTGTAAAACGATATGGAGTCCTTTTCGGTATTGCTCGGTAACCCAATCGATTGCATTGCCAACAGCTTTATCTCCTTTTGCTAATACAGGATTTTTAATTGGTACTTCCTTACGATTATCAACAGGAAGGAATTTTCCTGCAAGAATCGGCACCAAGAACATGGCAACAAATAGAGAAGAAAGTAATGCTACGATGATGACTGTCATAAGAGAGCCAAATAGTTCTCCTAACATATTTAACTTACTTTTATATACAAAGAAGGGAATAAAAACGCAGATGGTTGTTAAGTTGCCCGAAACAACTGATGCAATAACTTCTTGTGTACCGATGGCGGCAGATACCCCAGGTTTTGTGCCACGTTCTCGATATGCATAGATATTTTCAAGTACAACGACTGAGGCATCGACAACCATTCCTAATCCCAATATTAATCCGGTCATAGTAATCATATTGAGTGTTATGCCCATCATGGTCATAACAAGGAGTGTAATCAGGATACTGAAAGGAATGGAGATTGCCATGATCAGTGTTGACTTACCGCTACGGAGAAACAAAAAGAGTATTAAAACTGAAAGAATAAAGCCTTCAAGAATAGATTTTATCAGTTCTTTTAAGGTGTCACGGACTTCTGTTGAGCTGTCACTTAAGATTTCGATTTTGACATCATTTGGCAATGTCTTTTGAATTTGCGCTATTTTTTCATAGACTGCGTTTGCCACATTTACCGTATTTGAGCCAGATTGTTTTTGGATGGAAATATACACGCCTGGTTTACCGTTGATGTATACACGGCTAGACTCGTCTTCGTATCCCATCTGGACGGTGCCGACATCGGATAGTTTAACATTGTAGGTGCCGAGCGTTCCTACTACGGTATTTGCTATTTCGTCAAGTGAGGTAAACTCTCCTGTGGTACGTACCATGTATTTTTTTGTTCCTTCTGATACATTACCTCCTCCTACTTCCAGGTTCATGGCAGCGAGTTTGCTTGCAATCGTAGTGATGTCGAGTTGATAGGCGTCAAGGCGATTTTGGCTTAACTCTACACGTACGATAGCGTCCCTACCTCCGGAAACGCTTGCCTGTGCAACACCTGAAGCTTGCTCAATACGAGAGGCTATGGTGTCATCGGCTATTTTTCGGAGATCTTCGGCAGTTCGGTTTCCATTGATGGCAAGTGTCATGATAGGCATTGAGTCACTTGAAAACTTAAATATCTGAGGATTGTCACAGTCATCAGGGAGTGCTCCTTTTACCATATCGAGTTTATCACGGATGTCATTTATGGCAACGTCCATATCAGTACCATAATTAAACTCAAGACGAATAAGCGATGAGCCTTCGGATGAAGTTGAGGTCAGTTCTTTTAAGTTTGAGACAGAGACTAAGCCGCTTTCTAATACTTCTGTTACGCTTGACTCTACTGATTCTGGTCCGGCGTTGTCATAGCTTGTATAGACCATCGCAGTTGGCATTTCCATATCAGGCATCAAATCGATTTGTATGTTGCCAAGCGTAAAGAGGGCGACAATGGCAATAAGTGCAAATGCACATAAGGTGAGCACGGGGTGCTCGAGGATTTTTTTAGAGATACTCATGACTATGCTCCAATTACACGGATTTTGCTTCCATCTGTTAAAGCCTGTATGCCAGCTGTAACAACTTGTTCTCCCTCTGTTAAGCCAGAGAGGATGATGGTAACATTATCTACACTGGTACCTAGTGTTACTTCACGAGCTGATACTGTGTTATCTTCATTTATGACATATACATATGATTTACCATCGATTGTTGTAATTGCATCTACATTAATTGCCAAAACATCTTTATGTAAGGTGGTATCAAGTTTGATTTTAACGTACATGCCTGCATTGATACGCTCATCATTGGTATCAAAGAAGTAGTAGATTTCCTTGCTACGAGAAGTTTCGTCTACGACAGGGGAGACTTTTGATACATGTGCGCTAAAGATCACTCCAGGGTATGCTTCAAGGGAGACAATTGCAGAGAGTCCTACTTTAAGTGGTGCAATATCACGTTCTGGTACATTGGCCTTGATTTGCAGGCGATGAATATCTCCGATTTGTGCTACTTCCGTACTTGTTGATACTGAGGTGCCAATTGTTAGTGGTAAAGAGGTAATGGTACCGTCAATAGGTGCGGTTACGGAACTTTTGGAATAAACACTTCCTGGTGTTGATGGATCGATATCTGCGATGATATCTCCACGTTTGACGGTACTTCCGAGTGAAACATAGGTTTTTATGATTTTACCGCTGATGTCAGGATAGACGGATATAGTATTGTCTGCCTGTACCGAACCGTTCATTTTAAGGTACTCCTGAACATCTGTTTTTTGGACTGTCTGACTGGTTACTGAAACAATATTTTCTGCTTCTTCATGCATTGCGGGTCGCCCCATTTTATTCTTTGGTAATAAAGCTAAAACAATGAGTATACCGGCAACAATAGCAATAAGTAGTACTCTTTTCTTTGTTAATTTCATAGTAGTCTCCTTTAATAGTCTAATCTGTATCTTTTATATAAGTATTTGCAGGACAGCTTATGGTGCTTTCAAGTTCAAGTACGCTGTTAAGCAGGTTATATTGTTGTGAGCGTAAATCAAGCTGTGCTGATCGATATGAATCCATTGCAGAGGTTAATGTTTCCAAATCTTTTGTTCCCTTGTTGTATGCTTCTTGTGTAAGTTCAAGTTGCTGCTTTGCAAGTTCCACTTTGAGATGTCGACTTTCCAGTGTTTCTTTCGAAAGCTTAATGGATTGTTGCTTATTAATGACATCTGTTGTGATTGAGTTGCTTTTGTCTTTTATTTGGAGTTCCAGATCTTGTATCGTATCTTTTGCGTCTTTTATGCTGTCGCTCTTGCTAGAGCCAGGAATATAACTATCCAAAGGAATGGTTATACCGATCGACGCACTCCAAGAATCACTTTTTGTTGTTGTATTGCTTGATAATTGCTGTGTAGACTCATAGGGATAGACACTGCCTGACAATGTGAGGGAGGGTAAGTAACTGCTAAGTGCTGTATCTGCTTTGGTTAGCTTTGCAACTTCAAGTTGTTCTTTGAGAATGCGGATTTCTGATGAAGTATTTTTTGCTTCGAGGGCAACATCAAAAGGAATGTCACTGACGGTATCAGCTACATCGAGAGTACCAACAATATGTATTTCCATGTCAGGATCTGGTTCAACCCCGATGGTATCGATAAATTCTATAAGGCATGTCATATAATCGATTTGAGCAGATGTAGTATCGAGTTTTGCAGATTCTAAATTAACCTGTGCAGTGAGTAAATCAATTTCTGGTACCATGCCATGATCTCGTTTTGTTTTTGTTAAATCATAAGCTTGTTGGTAAGATTGCTGGTTGGTTACTGCTACGTCGTAGACTTCTTTTTTATAGAGGAGTTGGTAAAAGGCTTGTCTGACTTCGATTTCGGTATTGCGTACAGTATCTTCGTAAGAGGCTAATCCAGCCTTGTAATTTGCCTTTAGTTTTTTAATTTGGGCACCTAATCCTGTTGTTAGAGTAAGAGATGCTGTGACTCCTGCTTTTGTGAGTATAGTATTTTTGTCTGACTGAGAAAGCTCTCCTGCAGGTGTCCCCGATAGGCTGGCATTAATCGAAGGCAGTACCTTGTTCCAGCTATGATCATAATTGCGTTTAGTCTGATTAAGTTGTATTTTTTCTCGCTGGATAGTGATATTTGTATCCAATGCCATTTGTACTGCGGTGTTAACTGTTAAAGAGATTATCTTACTTTTTTCCTGCTTTTGGGTCTCTTGTGCTGTCAAGAAGCTTGCAGAAATACATATGAGTGCCGCCACTAATAAAGTACGGTGCTGTTTCATACTTCCTCCATTCTTTGTATTATCTTAAAAGTTATGAATTAGAATATATAATAGAAACCGGCTAATAGGAAGATTTGATACGATAACTTCTTGTTATACAAGATAATAAACTGTTATAACTGATGAGTGACTTACTTTTTAAATAAAAAAAAGCCAAGTGATGGTTGAAGTGCGCTTCATATCACTTGGCTTGTAGTGCTTACGATATCAGTAATGATATTTTTGCTTAGTCAATAACGTCCATGCGCTCGACATCTTTTTCGTAATCGACGCCTTCGATGTCAAATCCGTTAATAGCAAGGAAGTCATGCTGGTAGCCAGCCATATCAGCAAGTTCTGGAAGGTTTTCTTCAGTGACCATATCCATGCGTCTTGCAATTTCTTTCTGGGTTTCTGGATCAAGCTCCCAGTCATCGATGCGGATGCGATGTTCTGAGTCGGTGTCTGGTATACCAGCTTCGCTGTTAGCACCAGTATACAGACGTTCAGCAAACAAACGTTCCATCTGTTCGATACAACCTTCATGGGTACCTTTTGCTTTCATAACTTTGAACATGATTGACAGATACAAAGAAATGATTGGGATAACAGCACTTGAACGTGTTACCAAACCTTTATTTTCTGATACAAAAGCAGCGCCTTCGAGTTCTGCCTTAAGTTTATCGTTGAGACGAAGTGCTGTTGCTTCAAGATCTTTTTTTGCAGCACCGATGGTACCATCGCGATAGATAGGATGGCTCAGTGCTGGTCCGATGTAAGAATATGCAACAGTGCGTACACCACGTGACAGGACACCAGCTTCGCTTAATGCTTTCATCCAGCGTTCCCAGTCTTCACCACCCATTACCTTGATGGTGTTTTTTACTTCTTCTTCAGTTGCTGGTTCTGCACTTGCGGTAGACATTTTGCCTGTCATCATGTCTACAGTAGTACCGCTGTATGTTTTACCCTGAGGTTTGATAACTGAACGATACATAGTCTTTGTATCTGGATCAACACGTACAGGACTTGCAAGGCTGTATACAACGAGGTCAAATGTTTTACCCCATTTTTTTACTTCGTCGATAACTGCCTGACGAGTTTCGTCAGCAAATGCATCGAGGTTAAGGGTAATACTCTTGATACCTTCTTTTGCTGCTGCACGATCAAATGCCATATTGTTATACCAACCTGGAGTGCCACCACGTGACTCTGTTGGTTGTTTTTCAAAAGATACACCGATTGTGTCTGCACCGTATTCAAAAGCTGCTGAAATACGACTTGCAAGACCGTATCCTGTAGAGCAACCTAAAACAAGAACAGTCTTTGGGCCTTTTCCGCCTTCGGCTGCAGATTTAATTTGTCTTTTTGCTTTTTGAGATTTCACGTAGGCTATCTGGCGATCTGTCTCTTTTGCACATCCTACTGGATGAGCATTGATACAAATACTGCTACGGATCATCGGTTTGATTATCATGTCATTATCTCCTATTTATATGCATATATAAATTGTTATGCTTATTTATAATACACCAAGTTTTAATTCTCTGCGTATTTTTTTATGTAGGGAGAAGGATTTTAGCCCTCTCCTAAAATTGGCGACTCAAGGTCTTATGCGTCTGCGTCCTTAAATCGACGTATTACTATGCAGCCGTTGTGTCCTCCAAAACCGAGAGAGGCGCTTGCTGCTGCATTGATTGTTCCTGATACGCCTTTATTTGGTACATAATCCAAATCGCAACCCGCTTCGACATCAGGGTTATCAAGATTGATTGTAGGTGGAAAGAAACCATCCTGTATAGCTTTTATAGTAAAGATAGCTTCTATGGCGCCTGCTGCTCCTACCAGATGACCTGTCATACTTTTTGTTGAAGAAACCTTCATTTTATATGCATGGTCACCAAATACTTTTTTGAGCATTTTAGTTTCAGACTCATCATTAGCATGAGTTGAAGTACCGTGTGCATTATAGTACTGAATATCTTCTGGTTTAAGACCTGCGTCTGCAAGTGCGCCTGCAACAGCGTTTGCTGCGATAGAACCATCAGCAATTGGGGCCGTAATGTGATGAGCATCACAAGATGCACCAAAGCCTGCTAGTTCTGCATAGATATGTGCACCACGAGCTTTTGCGTGTTCTAGTTCTTCAAGTATGAGGACTGCAGAACCTTCTGCTAAAACAAATCCATCTCTGTCTTTATCAAAAGGGCGGCTTGCTTTTTGTGGTGTGTTGTTATAGTGAGTTGAAAGAGCTTGCAATGCTGAAAAAACACCAATTCCAAAACCGTTAACGAGCGCTTCGGTACCACCTGCGATACAGACATCAAGTCTTCCGCTGCGGATGAGGTCTAATCCTGCTCCTAAGGCATCGGTACCTGAAGCACATGCTGTACCAAGTGTCCATGATAGGCCATTTAAACCAAAGAACATGCTGACGTTTGCAGCTGCTTCGTTAGTGATAAACATGGGAGCTGTTAACGGTGGAATGCGAGATGGTCCTGATGCGCAGTATTTTTTAAAAGACTCTTCCAATACATCTAGACCACCAATACAGTTGCCGATCATAAGTCCTGCTTTTTCTTTTTGTAGGGATTCTTTTGTATAACCTGCATCAGAAACAGCCTGTGCGCTCGCTGCTAGTAGAAACTGAGTAAAGCGTGCCATTTTTCTGGTAGCACGATGTTCTATACCATATTTTGTGATGTCAAAGTTCTTGACTTCTCCAGCTACTTGAGATTGCTGATTACTGGCATCGAATAAGGTGATGGGACCGATACCACTTTTTCCGTTCTTTATAGATTCCCAAGCTTCATCAACAGAATTTCCTACGGGAGAAATAACTCCGAGTCCAGTGACTACAACACGACGTAAGGACATATAAACTCCTTGTATAGAGCAGTGTAATTAGAATGACATTTTCCGTCAATATGTAAAGTGCTAAAACTACTACCCTTTATAGTTATGATATTATAATTTTCCTATTATTAGACATCGAAACGATATAAAAGTTGCAGGTAATTGAGAAAAAAGTAGTGGACCAGGCAAATAAAAAAGGACAGATGAATGGAGCAATAAATCATCTGTCCATAATAAGAGGTTTGGTACTAATTAATATTTAGTAAGTGTCTTACTTTGACAATGTTCCCTTAATGGTGAGAATGCCACCTTTGTAAGCTGCTTTGAGTGTACCTGTGTATTTGTAAGATGCATTGCTGTCTGCAACATCTGTATTGAGTGTTACCTTTGACCAGTCAACATCACTAGCTTTTGTGTTGTCTCCACCAGCTTTGAGGAATTCATCTTTGAAGATAAATTTGCCACCCTTGTTATCAGCAAGAGGTCCAGAAATCTTGAAGCTGTTGCTTAAATCAATAGTACCTTTTTTGTCAGTTGTAATTTGGTATGCAGTACCGCGGTGAATGAATCTGATGGTGAGAGCGCCACCATTGTCCTGTACAGTAAGGTTGTCACCTGTTGCAGTTGCACGGCTAGCTATTGGGTAGAGCATGACAAAGCGGAGACCAGCAGGAATAGCTTTTGCTTTGCCAGTTGAGTCAAAACGAACGATATTAAAACGAGTTGTAGACTGTGCCTTTGAAGCACCAGAAGCAGCATCAAAACCGTCTTTTACATTTTCAGCATCAGCTGACCAGTTAAAAAAGTTGCTGCCAGCATCGTCAGAAGCAACATTGTAACGATAATCGATTTTTGCCTTTTGAGCACTTGCTGCAAATACAGATCCTGTCAAAAGCAATGCAGCAGCAAAGAATTTAGAAAGTTTCATAAAATCTCCTTATTCCCAGTTTATACTGGTTAAAATAGTGACACTACTATAAACTTAAAAATCAAGAGTGTCAAATACATTTTATCTATAGATTATTTTTATTAAGATTATTGTATTTTATCTATAATGATATTATTTATTTTTTGTAAATATCTATAGCTAAAAAGGAAGCCTTGTGATATACTTTAGTAATTTAACTTAAAACTGGAGGGGCTCATGCTAAAAGGACGTCATGTTATCGGTACGACGGATTTATCAGTATCAGAAATTGATGAAATCTGTACATTGGCCGAACAAATTATTGTTGATCCATCATCATTTCAAGATGTGTGCCGCGGGAAAATTCTCGCGGCACTTTTTTTTGAACCAAGTACTCGTACACGCTTATCATTTGAGGCGGCGATGTTACGATTGGGTGGTGCGGTTGAGGGCTTTTCTGATGCTGCAGTGTCATCAACAAGTAAAGGTGAGTCATTGGCAGATACAATTCGTGTTGTATCATCATATGCTGATGTTATTGCTATGCGAAACCCGAAAGAAGGTGCTGCGTTACTAGCAAGTCAGTATTCCTTTTGTCCAATTATAAACGCAGGTGATGGAGGCCACTTTCATCCTACACAGACACTGACAGATTTGCTTACTATACGGCAGCTTAGAGGTGGATTTGAGGATCATGTTGTAGGTTTGTGTGGTGACTTAAAGTTTGGTCGTACGGTTCATAGTCTTGTTACGGCAATGAGTTTATACCCTCGAAATAAGTTTATATTTATTAGTCCTCCAGAACTACGTATGCCTGACTATATTATCCAGAATGTGCTGCAGCCAGCTGGTGTTGAATATCGGGAAGCAACTAAACTTGAAGATGTTATTGGTGATCTTGATATTTTGTATATGACTCGTGTACAAAAGGAACGTTTTTTTAACGAACAGGATTATATCCGCTTAAAGGATAGTTATATCCTTGATAATGAAAAAATGAAACTTGCACGTAAGGACATGATTGTTCTCCATCCTTTACCCCGTGTTAATGAGATTGCACCAGAAGTTGATGGTGATCCTCGTGCTGCTTATTTTAAGCAGGTAAAGTACGGTATGTTTGTACGTATGGCTCTTATTGCAAAAGTAACAGGTAGCTTATAACAAAATTACGGAGGTCTCAAAATGCTGAATGTTGATACCATAAAGAATGGGTTGGTTATTGATCATATCCGTGCTGGTTATGGTCCTCGGATTTTTCGATGGCTCGGTCTGGAAAAAGCTAAGTTTAGCGCCGCATTGATAATGAATGTACAATCGAAAAACTCAGGAAAAAAAGATATCATTAAAATCGATAATATCATTAATATTGATTATTCTGTACTTGGTTTTATAGATCCAAATATTACTGTCAATGTAATTGAAAATGAAAAGATTGTTCGTAAAATTAATATGATTCTTCCTGATAAAGTTGAAGATGTTGTTCGTTGTAAAAATCCACGTTGTATTACTACAACAGAACATTATGTTCCGCAGATATTCCGGCTTGTAAGTCGAGAAAACTCTTTATATCGTTGTCAGTACTGTGATGCCTTATATAAGGCTAACAGTGCAGAAGAATTGATGGAGCACAGTTTGTGAGTGACAGTCTTTTGATCTATAATGCGCGACTGCTTGATGCTCATACTGATACAAAAGGTGCTGTTTTTATCGAAAATGGTAAGATTGTAGAAGTGTTTAAGACCCCGTGCACTACTGAAGCGCAGGCTCGTGCTTTGTGTGGGGAGAGGAAACCTGACATTTTGTATAATGCATTAAGTCGTACGTTGCAGCCGGCTTTTGTTGATATGCATGTACATTTGCGTTATCCTGGTCAAACAAAAAAAGAGGATCTTAATACGGGGCTACATGCCGCTGTCGCTGGTGGTGTTGGTACGCTTGTTGCAATGCCTAATACATCTCCTGTTATTTCTTCTATTGAACAAGTGGTAAGCGTAAATCGGGAAGCTGCTGCGTATCATCTTGCACATGTTTATCAAAGTGCGAGCTTGACGGGAAATTTTTCAGGAACAGATACTTCTCATGTTGATAAATTTGATAAGGAACATGTTCCTGTGATTACTGAAGATGGTAGAGATGTTGGGTCTGCTGCTGTGATGCTTGATGTAATGCGAAAGGCTGCGCGTAAAGATATTGTTGTCAGTTGCCATTCTGAAGATGTTGCCTTGGCTGCTACAGCAAAACCTTATCGTGAAAAAGCGCTTGCAGTTATGCATGAATATCATATTCCTGCATGGGGTGCTGCGGTAGATAAAAAGAGTATTCCTGCTTCTGCTTTGACATGTATCAATGATTCTCTATCGGAGGCAAATCGCTTGCTTGCTTTGGCCGAAGATATTGCAACACTGCGTAATCTTGAGATTGCAGATATGGCAGGTTGTCGGATTCATATAGCACATGTAAGTACAAAAAAAAGTATGGAAGCTGTTTTACGTGCTCAAGATAGGCGAGGAACAAATGTTGTTACTTGTGAGGTGACACCACACCATTTTTGTCTTGACGGTAGTGAGCCTCCGCTTTTGTATGCTTTAGTAAATCCCCCTTTACGGAGTGAGAACGATCGTCTTTTTTTGGTGAAGCAGTTGCAGCAAAGAGAAGGTGTCGTCATTTCTACGGATCATGCTCCCCATACACTTGAAGATAAGACGATGGGATCTCCTGGTTTTACCGGTATTGAGCTGTCGTATGCCTTGTCTCAGACTATGCTGATAAAAAAACATGGTATGGATTTGCAACGATTGTCTCAGATAATGTCACAGGTGCCGGCTCAGATATTAGGACGACCCTGCGGATTGTTGTGCAAGGGGTATGATGCGGATTTGGTACTTGTCGCCCCTGATGAAAAATGGACGATACATAGCAACGAGCTTTGCAGTAAAGGTAAGGCGACTCCTTTTGATGGTATGCAGGTATATGGTCGCGTACATGCTACATTTATTGGAGGAAAGGAAGTATATACACTAAATATGTAAAAAAATGCTTTTTAGTACACTGTATTGCATAAGTATACAATTTAGTGTATAGTACTTTCTGTTGTTATTGCACCGTGGTGTATGACATCTCTCTGGAGAGTCCTTGTTAAATCAAGGCGCCGAAGGTTTAATACGATAATACCGTTAAAAAGCATTAGGGTTGTCGTAGATATCTCAGGCAGAAAGGACAGAGCAGTGATAAAAAATGCTTTTCCGCAAAAACTCTTTAGAGAGCCCGTACTGATATGAAAATATCAGAAGCCGGGCTCTTATTCTTTTAAAGAGGACTGAGGCAGGGTGCTTTTTACTTGCCTTACAGTCGCAGGACAAACTTCTATGTTTGCTACAATTAATTCTTTTTTGGACCGCATCGATAATCTGGTGTGGGGTATCCCTCTTATTGTTGCTATTTTGGTGACAGGTTTGTTTTTGACGCTTCGTTTACAAGGTGTTCAATTCAGTAATCTTCCACGTGCATTCCGATTGATGCGGTTGGGGAGGGAAAAAAATGCAGCTGGTGAAGTATCAAGTTTTGGTGCATTATGTACGGCTCTTTCTGCTACCATAGGCACTGGTAATATTGTTGGTGTCGCTACAGCCATTGTCGCAGGTGGTCCTGGGGCATTATTCTGGATGTGGCTTGCAGCATTGTTTGGTATGGCAACTAAATATGCAGAGTGTTTACTTTCTATCAAATATCGAGAAGTAAAGGCTGATGGACATATTCTGGGTGGTCCTTTTTATGCTATTGAAAAAGGTATGGGTAAAAATTGGAAATGGCTAGCAATGCTCTTTGCTTTTTTTGGTACTCTGGTTGGATTGTTTGGTATCGGAACATTTACCCAGATAAATGGTATTACGAGTGCTGTTAATAATTTCTTTGATCCTCAGAATACCCATATGGTTGCTTTATTTGGAAACTCATATTCATTAACGGTTGTGATTGCTGGTGTTATCATAGCTTTGTGTGCGGCGTTGGTTATTATAGGTGGTTTAAAACGTATATCATCTGTTGCACAGGTTATAGTACCGTTTATGGTTGTGTTGTATTTTTGTATGGGTATTGTGTTGTTGCTCGTAAATGCTGCAAAAATTCCTGCTGCTTTTGTGGAAATTTTTCAAGGAGCCTTTGGATTGAAGGCTGCTGCTGGCGGTATGATGGGGGCAATGATTGTTGCCATGCAAAAGGGTATTGCACGTGGTATTTTCTCTAATGAAGCAGGATTAGGTAGTGCTCCGATAGCAGCTTCTGCAGCCCAGGTGTCACAGCCCGTACAACAGGCATTAGTCTCTATGACGGGCACGTTCTTGGATACTATTGTTGTATGTACTATAACAGGGCTTGCCATTGTTATTTCTGGTAGTTGGAATACCGGTTTACAGGGAGTAGCAGTTACTTCTGCAGCATTTAGTACGGGGCTGCCGTTTTTAGGACGGGCAGTACCATTTATTCTTATGCTGTGTTTGGTATTTTTTGCTTTTACTACTATTTTAGGTTGGGATTATTATAGTGAACGCTGTATAGAATATATGTCAAATGGCAATATGGCCGTTGTATATATATATCGTTGGTTATACATAATCTGTTTGTGTATCGGTCCATACATGACTGTATCTGCTGTATGGACTATTGCGGATATCGTTAATGGCTTGATGGCGATACCAAATCTTATTTCTCTGTTGGCTCTAAATGGTGTTGTTGTAAAGCTGACAAGGGATTATCTTGCCTCTTTACCAGCAGGTAGTGATATACCGTCTTAATCGATCTGAAAATCGATAACTTTTGAAACGTGCTCATTGCACTAGTATTAAGGATTTGAGTATAGTATGAGATATGGTATACTCAAATCCTTTTGTTATTTTATATCTTGTTGGTCTTTTTGCCTCTTTTTCAATAAATTTATGGCTGGAATACATCGATTATAAACATCGGGTAAAACATGGTACTGAGGTTCCTGTAGAACTTGCTCATTGTATTGATGTGCCTACACTTCAAAAAACATGTGC
This sequence comes from Treponema sp., assembly GCA_024695475.1. Taxonomy (GTDB): domain Bacteria; phylum Spirochaetota; class Spirochaetia; order Treponematales; family Treponemataceae; genus Treponema_D. The sequence goes on along the minus strand of JAILIC010000029.1, from coordinate 44,922 downwards.
ATATGAAAATGCTAAATACTATGCCTGGCTTCCGATGAGTGTGGTGACGACAATCTGTGGTGTTTTACTATTTGTATTAGGTTATTATCCTTTTATTTATTCTCGTATCGCAACGATATCTGTTTCTATTTATGTGAAAGCAATTTTGTTTTTTATACTTGCTGGAATTCCCTCAACAATTGTTGCACTCCCTTTTGAGTTATATCAGGAGTTTAAGATTGAAAAGCAATTTGGGTTTAGTACGATGACCGTACGGATGTGGATTATTGATCAGATAAAAGGAATTGTGGTTAGTGCTGTTTTGCTTATTCCACTGTTGTGCATTATGATTGCGTTGTTGGAATCTACTCCGCTGTGGTGGTTACTTTTAAGTGTTGTTTATGTTCTCTTTTCGCTAGGAATTTCGGTATTGTACCCGCTAGTACTGGCTCCTTTATTTAATAAGTTTACGCCACTTGAAGAAGGGGCACTGAAAGATCGCTTGACTGCATTGTTGTCAAAAGTTGGGTTTAAGGCGGAGGGCGTGTATGTTATGGATGCGTCCAAGCGCAGTAAACATTCTAATGCATATTTTACGGGGTTTGGTAAGAGTAAACGCATTGTATTGTATGATACATTGATTCAGCAGTTGTCAGTTGATGAAATCGAAGCTGTGCTTGGTCATGAGCTGGGACATTATAAATGTCACCATATTATTAAGAGATTGGTTGTGATGATTCCACTGATTTTTGTTTCTCTTTTTATTTTGAGTAAACTTGTTGGTATTGCAAGTGTTTATGAAGGTTTTGGCTTCGGAAATGTTGCTGCTGATTTTACTCATATGCATTATATTGGTATTTTTTTACTTTCTACTGTTTTTTCTGGATATGGTGTGTGGACAGAATTGATTAGTAATTATTTTTCAAGAAAAGATGAATTTGAGGCAGATGCTTATGCGGCAAAGGTGTGTGGTTCTGGACAGCCTTTAGCAACTGGCTTGATTGCTTTAAATAAGGAGAACTTGTCAGAATTAGTACCGCCAAAGGTTTATTCGCTATTTAATTACAATCATCCGCCACTTTTGGAACGTATACGAGCAGTAGGATATGTTCCAAGTGAAAAAAAATAAAAAAAATAATGATAATCGCTTGACATACATGGTAGTTTGTTGATATATTACTTCTACATCTGTTGGAGCGATGGCAGAGTGGTCGAACGCGGCGGTCTTGAAAACCGTTATACCTTTCCGGTATCGGGGGTTCAAATCCCTCTCGCTCCGTACTCGGAAGCGTGGTAGAGCGGTAATACAACGGATTGCTAATCCGTCAGTTCCTTACGGGCTGGGCAGGTTCAACTCCTGTCGCTTCCGTTCGATGATTTGAGACTATAGCTCAGCTGGATTAGAGCATCACCCTGCGGAGGTGAGGGTCGCACGTTCGAATCGTGTTAGTCTCAGAGATATAGGGAGCAAATAATTTTGCTCCCTTTTTTTTAACATATTCTATTTTGCAAAGCTAAGGAAAGATGTCCGAGTGGTTTAAGGTACATCCTTGGAAGGGATGCATAGGCGAAAGTCTATCGGGGGTTCGAATCCCCCTCTTTCCGATATGCCTAGGTGCTATGCACGTTATCGCTACAAAACCCCGCCAGAGTCGGAAGACAGCAACGGTATGTTGATGATAACGGTGCCGTAGATTACCTAGGCTTTTTTTTATCAATCTGAAAAGCGACAGAGTCAAGGCTTTAAGCGTTAGTGTGCCTTGACTATAGCTAAGCTGTATTCAAAAATCCTAATAATCATTGTATTATAGTATAAAAAGGGAGGAAGTATGAATAAAACAAATATAATTACAGGTATTTTGGCTCTGATACTGGGACTTGTGATGCTTATTGTCCCTGCTGTTTTTATTAAATTTGTTGTCATTCTGTTAGGTTCGATAACTGTTATCTCTGGTGTGGTAAATCTTATTGTAACTCGTTCATTGATTGATGATAGCTTTTTTAAGCGTGATATGACTGTTCGTGGGGTGGGTGGTATTGTAATAGGCTTGCTTGCTGTATGTCTACCCTTGTTTGTTGCCGAGGTGATGTGGACTGCTATGATGTATATATTGGCTGCATATCTTCTGGTTGCAGCAGTACTGGAAGTTCATGCTGTATCAGTGTTGAAGCAGAGCGGTCAGCAGGTACATCAGTATATTATCGAAGTTTTGATTACGTTATTCTGTGCTGTCATACTGTTTTTATTTCCTGCTGATTTTGGTATCACCTTTATCCGAATTGCAGGTGTAATTTTGGTACTGTGTGCATTATCTCTTATTATTTATACTGTCAAAACCGCTCCTATTGTTATTTCTGTTGAAGCGGTGTCTGACGATATTCCTAACGAGCAATAAAAAGGGTAGATGGTAGTAAGAGTCTGTACTAGTTTGTGGCCTTGTTCTGTGCAAGTTTTTTTTGTGCCATTGCCTTTAAATTATTAGCAAAGAGTTTTTTCTGGTCTTCTCTTACAGGAACAGAAAAAACTGGAGTGTTGTCGGATGGTGAAATACGATAAATTTTCATAGGATTAGCTTGGTATGCAGGGCTGTTAGGATCGTTTATCCACCAATCAAGAACTGCAATAATACAAAGGGTATATTTTACTAAATTGGCATTAGTGGCGGTCATGTTTTCGCCATATCGTTTGGCAGCAAGGAGTACATCAAGACGTTCTGATATTGGATTTGCAATATCAAATCGATAGTGATCCCAAGGATTTGTCATGCTGGTTAGCGGTGCCTTTGATTTTGCTGCACGGTCAATATCTTTTGCTATTTCGTTGAATGCTTCTACCATAAACCGTGTTCTAAAATAGAGTGGAATATGGGAGTTGTCACGATTTGGGCGTTCTAGAGTTAACTTTTCAAACTTAAAGAGCGGCAGATAGTGGAAACGAGTATGCCACAGTAAGTTGTTTAATGTCTTTTTACCAAACTGACTATAAGCAAAGTCTGATTGTGAATACAGCTCATTAACAAAGTCAACAAGTGTTTTTGCATAGCTTTTTTCAAATAAAAATTCCTGGTATATAGACCAGTCATTCATGACAGAACTGATTTTGTCACCTTTTTTGTCAGCTGTACTGGAGGTGGCGCCATCTTCTGTAAAATTGATGTTTCGACATCCGTGGAATAAATCTTCAATTATGCGAATTAAAACAATCGTAGTTTGAAGTGGGTTTTCGGGATCGAGCAGGTTAAAGCCATCATCAAAATCAAACATTGGCTGAAAATACGGGTACAGGTCTGGATACTTATCCAACTTATTGAATCCAGCTTCAGGAAAGAGTGTGTTGAGCAGTGATAACCCTGCTTTTACCAATTCCATATTTGTTAGAGATCCATTTTTAGATTCTTCCTTTTTCTTCTCTTCTTCTTCCTCTTTTGGCTCTTCTACACTGGCTATTTTATCTATAGTTTTTTCTGCATCTTCAACTTCTCTATCTTCGAGAATGAGATCAAATTTGTTTTTGTTGAGAAACGAGAGTATTTGTTTTGCATTTGTTGTAAAAAAGTTAGGAAAAACCTGATACGTGGTACTGGTCATACGCATCAGAAGGGGGTATAGACCTTTTATGACTTCATTATAAAGATACCCCCATTCACTGACACATTGACGTGCAAGAGAACCGACCTTTTTTTTATCAGCTTCAGGATATTGAATCTGATCGGTATATACGTCTTTTAGGGTTTGCGATACTTTAGTCAGTCCTAAGTAATAGATTTGAATAAGCATTCCATATATTTCGCGGATAAACGGAATCAGGTCTGCAATTGAAGTGTTTCCTGCGTTGTTTGCAATATCTAGATAGAGTACTTTGAGCTGTCTGACTGACCAAGAAGAAATTCTGCGTAAAAATCTAAACTTCAAATCATCGTCTTTTTGAATCTTATTCTTGTACATTTTTGGTGCAAGCTCTATAAGCGACGTTATGAGTGTTATAAATGCTTGCAGGTGATCGATATGTCTGCTGAGTGTTGTGCTGACAAAGTCGGGACTGACTCTATCATAGCCATTTTTTTGGAATTTTTTTACAAAATTAAAAAGACCGTAATTTGGTTTGATACCATACTCATATGACATCATTAACCTGTCAATATTCATCTCTGTTTTTGGGTTAAGGGAAGGAAGTGATATTCCCTTTGAAATAGAGCTGCTAGTGGTGGATGCTGAAGAACTTGTATGAGAAGAGGTGCTTCTTGATTCCTGAGTTTTAGGAGTTGAGCCTTTTACGTGATGTTTAATTGGTGGTTTAGGCAAATTGGCAGTGTTTATAGGTGTTGACTTCTCGGTAAAGATTTGACCACCAAGAATTTTTGTCATACGTTTTGCTTCTTCTTCATTAATTGCACCAATATTTTTTCTGGTATGGTCAAGGGTACCTGGTTCATAAATAGCTGTATTGTGCTTTTGTTGATTAAAATCACTCATGGGTATATCTCCTCTTGAGAATGAAATTACAGCCGAAGCAACGTCTCTTTGATAATTCCTGGAAAATTTTTGAGTGTTATTTTTTCACCTGCGTTGGTGAGTAATATGCCGTTGAAGGTACCATATATCATATGATACGAAGTGCTGATAATAATAGCGTTCATCATGCGGGCATTATCAGACAACGGGGTAAACTCTAAATCGACCATACTGTCTGTATCTTGTATTACCCATTTTTTTGTTATACCAAAAGGATGGGTGATATAGATTTGGGGCAATGTGGTTATTTCTCCATCTACAAAGAGCGCATTCGTATTATATTTACTAGTATCGGCAGCATCGAGGGTAGATGTTACTATTCTAAACTCAATTTTTTTAGAATCTATAATTCCTAATCCTGTAATTTGTGTTGTTTTATTGTGGAGCTTGTAATAATTTCGATACATTGAGAGCACCGCAAGACCATCATCATCTGTCATGTGTTTTGGATCGGTGTTTTGGGTTCCCTCTAGAGTGATAGCCCCATGTATAGAAAATACTGTTGTCCAAGTTGCTGAGCAACGTCTCATGGTAGGTGATGGAGCGATAATAGTCATTTCGGCTGTATCAGGTGCGTTAAATTTACCTATGAGTGCCCCATTGGCATTTGGTCGGATGGAGTCGCCCTTTACATTAAAAAGCAAGGAAATGCGATTGTATCGTTTATCCCAGCCAATACGTATGTAGCGTGTTTTTCTAAAACTTGCACAGATGGCATTTGTCAGTTTAATAGGGATAAGTCTTCTACGTGGACCAGTATAGACATGATATGCCAATTTGGTATTGGTTTTCATATTCCAAATGACAACTTCAGCATATCCAAAAAGCTTGGAGTCAAAGAATTCAACCGATCCAATGTAATTTTGAATTGAGAAAATAAAACTGAGATGGCTTCGGATTGCAAAACGGGCTATAACCGATGGAAGGGGTATATTAATAAAAGGAGCTTCTATCCCTTTTATATCTAAAAATTGTGGTGCCCCTTTGTAGTTTCCAAAAGCCGGCTTTCCTTTTTTGATTGGTTTAAAAGGAGGCTCTGTTAGGTCTCTGGTATACAAAATCCCCTCGAAAATACTTTTATATCATTATACCTGAATGTGGTTAGATTTTCAATGTTTTGTAAGTATGTGTAAGTATGTCAGATTTGTAAGGATAAAAGAATCATTGAGCGATTTACAATTCTAGAGTATGATAAAAAACTGTCAGTAGGAAAGTATGAATTTGAAAACGGTAATAGGAATCTGCATTGTAGTATGGCTGTATACTTCGTGCGCTTCTCATAAAAATCAGGTTACGCAAAATGCAGGGTATCAGAACGATCAATACTTTGTAATAAAGACACAGTGTATTCCAGATGAAAATCAGTATGTATTGTATGTAACTGGTTACGACTTTGGTCCTGCAGTTGATAAAGTGGTAATACATACTAATCGGACATTATGCCCTCAGGATATCAATCTTTTAGATTTTGAAATAGAAGTTGTTCCCAAAGTGAAAAATACGCTAGGTTCAATTGTAAAAAACTTTTCGCATGGAGAACGCATCGTAACAGATGCATATCTTTCTGATGGTGTAGGTAATCGTGTCGAGTTGTGGAGCAATTATGTTACCTGCACTTTGGCTGTTGAGCCAGAAAATATGTGGTGCAATCCATTTTTGAATGAGCTGGTGTACAAACATTGGCAGGATTCGTATTCACTCAAAATTAAGAATAGGGCATTACATCTTTCTTTGAATAAATCTTCTGGTATGGTTAGTACTCTTGCAGGTCAATTTTCACTGTGTCAGGCTTCGTATGGTGGAATGACAATGCATTATGCTTCTTGGGAACCTCCGCAGTTAGAAAATACTCAGCCGTTATTGATTTGGCTCCATACCGTCGCTGAAGGAGGAAATGATCCTTACCTTCCTCTTTTAAAATGCAAGGTGACAAGTTTAATAACAGAAGAGTTTCAGCAGTATTTTGCAGATGGACTTTGTGTACTTGTTCCCCAATGTCCTGGCAATTGGCTTGAAACAACAACAACTGATTTTACCGGTAATCGTGTGTGGGCACCTGTTGATAAAGATGGCGTAGTACGACTTATCAAGACACCGTTTACATTTTTTGGTAAAAAGAAAGATGTGAATTCTGCTGGAATCGAAGAAAAAACAGAAGCGGCTTATGCAAGTGTTTCTTATTATACTGAACTGTTGAAATATACTATTGACCAATACCTTTGCGATCATCCTCATATAGATCGTAATCGTATATACCTTATGGGAGCCTCGGCTGGAGGATATATGGTAATGAATATGTGTATACAGTATCCGTCATACTTTGCGGCTGCGGTTCCTTTGTGCGAAAATTATTTAAATACTAAAATTGCTGACTGGCAGTTGAACCATCTGATTGATTTGCCCATCTGGTTTGTTCATGCACGTAATGATAACGCTGTTGATTATGTAAAATATGATATGGCAACGTATAATAGATTGGTGCAGTCTGGTGCAAAAAACTGTCATTACACTTTGTTTGATTGGGTCGAAAATGTTGATAATATACCAACAGTATATGGTGGTACTGAAGAATATGAGTATACGGGTCACTCTGTATGGGTAAATGTATTCAATAATATGTGTTATGAAGGTGATTTGTGTCTTATGGATTGGTTGTCACAGCAGCGCTTGGAGAATTAAATCATAAAATAACATGCGGGTTTAGGTGTAAGTGTTCATGTACATCGTAAGGAGGATTTTGTATGGCTGAGTCTCAGTTACAGGAAATTGCAAAAATGTATACTGATGATACGCAGGGGGCTGTGTTTGAACAGACAAAAACACGTGAAAAGATTGTTATTAGGACAAGTATTATTGGTATTGTGACAAATGTGTTTTTGGCAGTTTTTAAAGCATGTATTGGATTTATGTCACATTCCATTGCTATTGTGCTTGATGCAGTAAATAATCTTTCTGATGCGGCATCCTCTTTAATTACTATTGTAGGAACAAAGCTTGCGGGTAGAGAGCCGGATCGTAAGCACCCTTTTGGTTATGGAAGAATTGAGTATTTAACTGCTATGGTTATTTCGCTGATTGTTCTGTATGCGGGTGTGACTTCTCTAACAGAGTCGATTAAGAAGATTATACACCCTGATGTCCCTAACTATAGTATAGTTTCTATAATACTTGTCGCTGTTGGTGTTATTGTCAAAGTGATATTGGGGCGTTTTGTTAAAAGAGTGGGTGTAAAAACGAGTTCTGACTCATTGGTCAATTCTGGCGAGGATGCCACTCTTGATGCGATTATTTCTGCTTCAACGTTGCTTGCTGCATTGTTGTATATATGGAAGGGAATTGCGGTTGAGTCATGGTTGGGTATGGTTATTTCAGTCTTTATTATAAAAGCTGGTATTGAAATGCTCCGCGAAACCTTGTCAAAAGTACTTGGCGAGCGCGCTGAAAAAGATTTAATCCAGGGAATCAAGGCAACGGTGCGTTCTTTTAAGGATGTAAGCGGTGCGTATGATTTGGTTTTGAATAATTATGGTCCTGACGCTTTTAATGGATCTATCCATATAGGTGTACCTGATACATACTCTGCAAATGATTTGGATGATTTAACCCGGGCGATTACTCATAAAGTATATGAAGAACATCATGTGATTTTGACAGCAATCGGAATTTATTCAGTAAACACCAAAAATGATAGCTCTGCACAGTTGCGGGATGCTATCTTTGCACTGGCTCTTAAACATGCACATGTTTTGTCTCTCCATGGTTTTTATGTCAACGAAATAGAAAAAGTTATTCGCTTTGATATAGTAATCAGCTTTGATGCAGGGGACCGTACAAAAGTGTATACCGAGGTGTGTGAAGATATTAAAAAGAACTATCCGGAGTATACATTACATGCTGCTATGGATATTGATTTTAGTGAGACTTAGAATCACATTAAATCCAGATTTTTTTATTGCAAATTATATAAAACATACTATACTAAGAAAATGCTCAAACCAAAAAAAGAGTTTGACCTAAAAAAAGAAATTTATGCTATAATTGCTACATTTCTTTCTATAGGGTTTATTATACTAATTGCTCCTCATATAACTGAAGGATATCGGCAGCACTCGATGTTCAATCAGCAGTTTGTATCTGGAACCGTTTTAAAAATAATCGAAAACAATATTGAAGAAGACCCTTTTGTAGACGGGCGCTATATTGGTAATCAGAAAATACTTGTGCGCATTAACGAGGGAGAGTATCAGGGGCAGGAGTTTGAATCTACCAATACGCTGAGTTCTTTGCGCAGTGCCGTTGCCTATGAAGGGTTGTCAGCTGTGTTTACTATACGTATTGATAAAAACAATAAACCGGTTGTCTGGATTTATAACTATAATCGTACACCGTTTGTATATGCGCTGGCGATAGTACTGTCTGCGCTCGTTATCTTTGTGGGTAAGTTTAAGGGGTTGCGGAGTTTACTTGCGTTGTTGTTTACCGGAGTGGTACTGTTGTACGTTACCGTGCCTGGCATGTGGACTCCACATCCTATGTTTGTGGCAATATGTTCATTGGCAGTAATTTGTGTTGTCAGTTTTATACTGATTGCGGGAGTTACAAAAAAGTCTATGGTTGCAACGATGGGTACGGTTGCAGGTATTCTGCTTGCAGGCTTTTTGACTTATTTTCTGGGCAAGATCATGAACCTTTCTGGTGTCGATATGGAAAAAGGCGAAAGCCTGTTGTATTTGGCACAAAATCGTAATTTTAAGATATCTTCGCTACTGTTTGTATCTATCCTGATATCGTGTTTGGGAGCAACGATGGATATTGCTGTATCTATTGCCAGCAGTGCCGAGCAATTGTATCTGGCAAATCCGGCAATGCCTCTAAAACAGTATTTTGCGTCAATTATGGCTGTCGGCAGGGATATTATCGGAACGATGACAAATACTTTGATTCTTGCATTTTGCGGGGCATCACTGCCATTGGCCATGATGATATGGGGCTATCATATGGATTATCCGCAGTTTATTAATATTCCCATTATTGTAATAAAGATTTTGCAGGCATTGGCGGGCTCAATCGGAATGGTTGCCAGTGTTGTTTTTACGGCACTGCTTTCAGTAATGATATTTAGACGTGAGGGTTCGTCTAAAAAATAAATATTCGTTAATAAAATAAAACGTGAGGAGGTTTTATGAAAAGAACGGTACAAAAAATGGCACTTGCATTGTTGTGTACAAGTCTTGTGTCATTTGCATTTGCAGGAGGTAAGAAAGACAAAGCTGCTAAAAAAGTAGTTAATTCTTTTTCTTACGAAAAAAGCGGTATAGTAACCAAGGGAAAAGCTGGCTCTGGTGATACTGCTGTTATTTCAATCGCCGCAACATCTGATATGCATGGTCGTATTTATCCATGGGAATATGCTATTGATGCTCCTGACAATGATGCAGGTTTTGCTTTGACTGATACTGTTGTACAGAAGATTAAGTCTGAGTACCCTGATACTTTGCTCATAGATATCGGTGACTCTATGCAGGACAATAGTGCTGAATTGTTCGTTGACATGGATACACATCCGATGATTCAGGCTCTTAATTTCCTTGGCTATGATGTATGGGTTCCTGGTAACCACGAGTTTAATTTTGGTCTTGATTTCTTGCAGCGAAACTTTAAGAACTTTGAAGGTCGCGTTGTTTGTTCAAATATTTCATATGCAGATAGCGGAAAGCCATATATTCTCCCATATCAGATTTTTGATATTGACGGTGTTAAAGTAGCAGTAATTGGTAGTACAGCACCTCATGTTTCTACATGGGAAGCTTCTGCTCCTGAGCATTTCCAGAATCTGGACTTTACTGATCCTATTGAATCAATGAAAAAAACAGTAAAGGAAATCGAAGGTCAGTATGATATTTTAGTTGCTGCAGTACATATCAGCCGTCAGGGTGAATATGATCAGGAAGGAAAAACTGGTGCATTCCAGATTGCACAGGCAATTCCTGAACTGGATGTAATCATTGCTGGTCATGAACATGCACTCTACTGCGAAAAAGTAAATGATACATGGGTTTTGGAACCTGGAAAATACGGTTCACATGTTGCATTTACCAAATTCAACCTCAAAAAAGAAAATGGCGCATGGAAAATCACAGACATTTCTGCTGAAAATATTCCTACCAAAAATCTTGCTTCATCTCAGGCTGTTCTTGATAAATTCAAGTGGGTTGATGATAAGGCAAAAGAAAATGCTAACTCTGTCGTTGGCAAGGTTGCGGCAAACTTTATCCCAGAGGGTACAGACTTTATCACTGGTGCAGACAATGTAACTACAATGCCTCGTGCACAAGTAGAAGATACTGCTTTGATGGACTTGATCAATGAAGTACAGATGTATTATGCAAAGGCAGAAATCTCTACTGCTGCATTGTTTAACTTTGATCAGACATTAAAGGCTGGTGACTTTAAGCGTAAGGATGTTGCTTTTATCTATAAATATGATAATACCTTGATGGGTACCAATATTACTGGTAAAAACTTGCTTGCTTACATGGAGTGGACAGTTGGCTATTTCCAGACTTCTCAGGAAGGTGATGTAACTATTACGTTTAATCATGATTTTAGAGCATATAATTATGATATGTTGGCAGGTATTGATTATGAAATCGATTTGAGTAAACCAAGTGGATCTCGTATTGTTAATGCAAAAATTAAAGGAAAACCTGTTGATCCAAACGCTACCTACAAATTGGCCGTAAACAATTATCGTTTTGGTACATTGTTGTCAAATCATTGGGTAACAATGAATGATATATATTTTGACAGTTATAATGAGATGCCTTTGACCGCTACTTGTCGTGATTTGATTGTTAAATATACACAGGAAAATCTGAAGGGCGAGTTAAAGCCTCGTTGTGATCATAACTGGAAAATTGTAGGTTTACCATCAACATATAATGATCCGGCTACTATAGCAAAGATTAAGAGTGGTGAAATTACAATACCTAGTTCATCAGATGGTCGAACACCAAATGTAAAGCCAGTTCGTGTGACTAAATAAGTAGCAGCGTTGCTATAAAATGCTGAGCGAGGGCTGTCCAATAAATTGGACAGCCTTTTTTTATAATATGTTTGCATGTTACGAATCTAAAAGTTAAAGGAGCAATAGTTCTTTATACGAAAAAAATAGGGGAGTACTTGTAAAATCGGTATAACCGATGTAGAATAGGTAGCGTAAAATTCTGAAAACCCTAGAAATCATTTTATAAGAGGACGGTATTATGTCAGAAGAACAAAAGGTAACGCTTGACGCCAATACGGCTGTCGGACGTGTTGCCCATGCTTTGAGTGAAGTAATTTCTATTTATCCAATTACTCCATCAAGCCCAATGGGTGAGGTTGCTGATGACCTTTCAGCAAAGAATGAAAAGAATATTTGGGGCACAGTTCCAACTGTAGTAGAAATGCAGTCAGAAGCTGGTGCTTCAGGAACCGTACACGGTGCATTGACTGGCGGTGCTTTGAGCTCAACATTCACAGCATCACAGGGTCTGCTCTTGATGATTCCAAACCTGTACAAAATCGCAGGTGAACTGACCAGTACTGTATTCCATATTGCAGCTCGTGCAATTGCTACTAACGCTCTGTCAATCTTTGGTGATCATTCAGACGTTATGGCTTGTCGTCAGACAGGTTGGGCAATGTTGGCTTCAAACAGCGTTCAGGAAGCACAGGACATGGCAGTTATATCTCATGCAGCAACTTTGAGAGCCCGTGTTCCATTCATGCATTTCTTTGATGGTTTCCGCACATCTCACGAAATCCAGAAGTATGATGAAGTTACATTTGAAACCATGCAGAAGATGATTGACGACGATTTAGTACGTGCACATCGTGCTCGTGGTCTCAATCCAGAAAAACCAGAAATGCGTGGTACAGCTCAGAACCCAGATGTTTACTTCCAGGGTCGTGAAGCTGTTAACAAATACTATGATGCAGTTCCTGCTATTGTTCAGGAAGAAATGGACAAGTATGCAAAACTGACAGGTCGTGCTTATCATTTGTACGACTATGTTGGTGCAAAAGATGCTGAAGAAGTCATGATCATCATGGGTTCTGGAGCAGATACTGCACACGAAACTGTAGAATTCATGAACAAACAGGGCAAGAAAGTCGGTGTTCTTAAGGTACACCTGTATCGCCCATTTGCAGCTGATAAGTTCCTTGCTGCTATTCCTGCAACAGCAAAGAAGATTGTTGTTCTTGATCGTACAAAGGAACCAGGTTCTATCGGTGAACCATTGTATCAGGATGTTTGTACTGTATTTGAAGAAGCTGGTCGCCAGGCTGAAATCCTTGGTGGTCGTTATGGTATCGGTTCTAAAGAATTTACACCTGCTATGGTTCTCGCTTGTTTTGACAACCTTACTGGTGCAAAGAAGAACCACTTCACCATTGGTATCGAAGATGATGTTACTAACCTCAGCTTGAAGTATGATGCAAGCTTCAACCTCGCAGAAGAGGGAATGACAGAAGCTATGTTCTACGGTCTTGGTTCTGATGGTACTGTTGGTGCTAACAAAATGGCTATCAAGATCATCGGTAACGCTCGTCCTGACTTGAACGCACAGGCATACTTCTCATATGACTCTAAAAAATCTGGTGGTATTACCGTTTCTCACCTTCGCTTTGGTGTAAACACAATCCGCCGTCCATATTTGATTACAGCTGCTGACTTCTTGGGCTGCCATAAATATGCTTACATGGATGTTTATGACATGCTTGCAAACCTCAAAGAAGGTGGCGTATTCCTGTTGAACAGCCCATTTGACAAAGATCACATCTGGTCAATGCTTCCTGTTGAACAGCAGAAACGTATTCTTGAAAAGAAAGCTAAGTTCTACGTAATCGATGCTTTCAAGATTGCAGAAAAAGCTGGTATGGGTTCACGTATCAACATTGTCATGCTTGCTGCATTCTTCAAGATTTCTAACGTTTTGAAAGAAGACGTAGCTGTTGAATACATGAAGAAATTCATTGCTAAGACATACGGCAAGAAAGGTGAAGAAGTTGTTCAGAAGAACATTTCTACAATTGAGATGGCTCTTGCAGCTGTTGAAAAAGTTGATACTTCTAGCCTCAAGGCTGACAGCAGCCTCCACATGCAGCCTTCTATCAAGAATACCAATGATCCATTTATCAGAGATGTTCTTGGTGCTATGGCAGCTCAGGAAGGTGATAAGCTTCCAGTTAGCAAGATTCCTGCTGATGGAACATTCCCAACAGCAACAACCCAGTACGAAAAACGTGGTATTGGTGAAAAGGTAGCTGCATGGGATACTTCTTCTTGTATCCAGTGTGGTAATTGTGCTTTGGTATGTCCTCATGCTTGTATTCGTATGAAGACTTTGTCTGATGATCAGGCTGCTAAGGCTCCTGCAGGATTCAAGACAATGGATGTTAAGCCAAAGGCTGTCGCTGGACAGAAAGTTGTTTTGGCAATTTCTGCAGAAGATTGTACAGGTTGTGGCTTGTGTGTATACACTTGTCCAGTACCAAAGAAGGCTTTGTCATTGGTTCCATTTACACCAGAATACAAAGAACAGGAAGAAAAGAACTGGAATTACTTCCTCGACTTGCCAGAAGTTGATCCAGCAACACTTAACCTCAGTACTGCTAAGGGATTGGCTATGAAGCGCCCGCTCTTCGAGTTCAGTGGTGCTTGTGCAGGTTGTGGTGAAACAGCATATATTAAGATGATTAGCCAGTTGTTCGGTGATCGTGCACAGATCGCTAATGCTACCGGTTGTTCTTCAATTTATGGTGGTAACTTGCCAACTACTCCATATGCAAAAGATGCAAATGGTCGTGGTCCAGTATGGAGCAACTCATTGTTTGAAGATGCTGCAGAATTTGGCTATGGTATCCGTTTGTCAACTGAAAAACTTGCACAGTATGCTTGTGAAGTAGCTCAGAAGGCTAGCGATGCTGGTATTGCTAAGTCTGAAATTGCTGCAATTCTTTCTAACGAACAGAAAGATGATGCTGCAATCGCTCAGCAGCGCAAGAACATTGATGCTTTGAAGGCTGCTCTTAAGGGTAAGACTGATGAGTTGTCAAAAGAATTGCTCTCTCTTGCTGATCACTTTGTAAAGAGAAGCAACTGGGTCATTGGTGGTGACGGTTGGGCTTATGATATCGGCTTTGGCGGTGTAGACCACGTTTTGGCACAGGGACGCAATGTAAACATCCTTTGTCTTGATACTGAAGTATACTCAAATACTGGTGGACAGATGTCAAAGGCAACACCAATCGGTGCTGTTGCTAAGTTTGCTGCTGGTGGTAAAGATATCGCTAAGAAAGACCTTGGTGCTATCGCAATGAGCTATGGTTATATCTATGTTGCTAAGATTTCTCTTGGTGCTAACCCAGCTCAGGCTATTAAAGCTATCCGTGAAGCTGAAAGCTATGACGGTCCTTCATTGATCATTGCTTACTCACATTGTATCAACCATACAATTAACATGAGTATGGGTCTTGATCTCCAGAAGAAAGCAGTAGCTTGTGGTTTGTGGCCTCTGTATCGCTATGATCCACGTTTGGCTGATCAGGGTAAGAACCCATTCCAGCTTGATAGTAAAGAACCAAACTACGAACTTGCTGATTACATGTATTCAGAAGGTCGTTTCAAGGCTCTTAAGGCTGCTAATCCAGAACGTGCTGCTATGTTGCTTGACAAAGCTACAAAGAAAGCAGAACGTACATGGAAAGAATACAAGTATCTGTCTGAACGTGACTTCTAGTTTTAAAATAGCACTTTCAGCCTGATATGGTTGGAAAAGGCTCCAAGTCTTTTTTAGACTTGGAGCCTTTTTTTGCTAGTAATGTACCAAAGCGTGTTTAAGTATATTTTACTTGATTATTATGTTTGTAAGATTTAGAATACAATAATTATGGAAAATCCCATATCTGTTTTAGAAAAAATAGCAACCGTATTGTCTGGACAGAAGTCTAATGAAGATATCGAGTCTGCTACGAAATCTGTAGAGCAACTCGCATCGGCAGCATCCATCCTTGGTGAAAAAGCTGAGGGATTTAAAGAAAAATATGATGCTATCTACCAGCGTCTTAAAATGGTATCAAAACAATTGACTACTTTACAGCCTGATATTTCTGTTACGACTGCAAAAATGGAACAAGCTATTGCACAAAAATTAACAATGGTAAGTTCTTGTTGTGATAGTGTTCTAGCTGGTACTGATAGCACTCAGTTGTGTGCTGAATTATCTGAGTTGGAACAATTGACAAAGCAGCGTCTTGTTGTTTGTTCTTGATTACCATTTCATCGGCCCTGTATTGTTGGAAATTTTTATAAGTTGATTCCAACAATGTAAAAAGGCTGGAATCAAAAAGAAATCTGCCAATATCCATGCAGCAGGGGATGCAAAACAAACTGCCCCAAAGCCGAAAATGGGGACTGCAAAAAGTCCTATAAAAGTTCTGGCAATCATTTCAAATATACCGGAAAGAATTGCAAAGGCACTAAAGCCCATCCCTTGGATCATAAAACGGACAATATTTACTAATGCTAAGGAAAAGTAGAAACTACTGTTCATTATAAGAAATGTATGAGTATTGTGTATTATTTCTGTATTTGATGCATCTAAGAATAAAAGGCTGATGGTATCTCCCCATAGAATGAGTATAAGACATGCAATAATGCCGTAGGCAAATGCCAAAAGTGAACTTTGCACGACACCTTTTTTTAGTCTATCAAATTTTCCAGCACCTGCATTTTGTCCACCAAAGGTCGCCATTGTTACCCCTAATGCATCAAACGGGGTACAGATAAACATGTTAATTTTAGCACCAGCAGTGACAGCTGCAACAGCATTTGACCCAAGTGTATTTACAGATACCTGAAGAATCACCGAACCGATTGCTGTTACAGAATATTGTAGTCCCATGGGAATACCGACATTGCATAATGTTACTATGTGTTTTATACCAATCTTTTTATCTTCTGGTTTTAGCTTTAAGATATCGTACGTCTTTATAAGATAAATAAAACTGATGATACCAGCAATGCCTGTTGAAATGATTGTTGCCAATGCAGCACCAGCAATACCGAGGTGTAAGTTTATTATACATACAAGATCAAGTACAATGTTTAAGACTGATGAAATGAGTAAAAAAATAACAGGCGTTTTACTGTCACCTACAGCTCTAATAATACCTGAAACCATATTATATAAAAAAATAAGTGGAATACCTAAAAAGATAATTCTTATATAGGATGTTGACTGATTTATAATATTGGGTGGTGTGAGCATAATACGTAAGAGTGGTTTACAAAATGCGACAGTGATAACTGTTAAAAGTACTGAAAAACCAACTGACAAGAGAGCTGATGTATAGACGTATTTGCGCATGGTGTCAAAATGTTTTGCACCAAATTTTTGCGAAATCGGGATAGAAAAGCCACTGCAGAGTCCAAGAACAAATCCTATAGTTAGGAAATTGACAGGACCTGTTGCCCCTACTGCAGCTAAGGCATCGACACCTAAGAACTTACCGACAATGATAGTATCAACAACATTATAAAATTGTTGAAATAGATATCCAAATAAGAGAGGAATTGAAAAACCTAAGATCAGTGATAATGTTTTGCCTTCTGTTAAGTCCTTTATCATAGAATGAATGTATAGCAAAATAAGACTTGATACAAGAGATTTTACGATTTTCCTTTACTTATTGACAGTTTTACTGTATATTAGTTGTATACAATTACTTTTAATACTTTTTAACATTTAGATATATACTGGAGGTATACGATGGAATTAACAATTAACGAAAAGAATTTTGAGCAAGAGGTTTTGCAATCTGATAAACCTGTCCTTATTGATTTTTGGGCAACATGGTGTGGACCTTGTAAAATGATGGCTCCAGTAGTTGCAGAACTGGCAGAGGAATTTGATGGAAAAGTAAAAGTTGGTAAAGTTGATGTTGATGAAAATGAAGAAATTGCTCAGAAGTATGGCATTATGAGTATACCAACATTTATTGTTTTCAATAATGGTGAAGCCAAGGCAACTCGTATAGGTGGTTGTTCAAAGGCAGATTTAAAGGCTTTTGTTGAGAGTAATATGTAAGACTCTAACCTTGTCTTTTTTACTGTAAATCCGAAGGTATGACTAGTATCTTCGGATTTTTTTATGCTATAGTGTCACAACTATGGGTGAAAGATGTTATCGATGTTTGCGCCCTGTCGCAAATTGCTTTTGTAAATACATACAGGAATTTGATCCTGGAATGAAGTTTGTTTTTTTGATGCATCCAAAAGAAGCTAAACATGAGCGAACGGGTACAGGTAGGCTTGCTCAGATTAGCATGACGGGTGCTGAGTTGTTGATAGGACTTGAGTTTGCACATAATAAACGTTTACAGGAATTGTTGTCTGATCCTCAGTATTTTCCTGTGTTACTCTATCCGGGTGAAAATGCATGGAATGGTAAAAAAGAAGGCTTTGCTGAGTCTGTTGGTAATAAAAAGCTGTTAGTGATTGTTTTAGATGCAACTTGGTTTTGTTCCCGCAAATTGATAGAACATAATCCACAATTACTGTTATTACCACGAGTTTCTTTCTATGGTGATTATCGATCAATTTTTACATTTAAGCGGGAACCTCGACCTGAGTATATTTCTACTATTGAAAGTTGTTATTACCTGATAAAAGAGTTACAACCTATTGGAGTTGCTAATCCGGCTGCAGATCCAGAATGTCTTATGACGGTATTTAAAAAAATGATACAATTTCAGCTCCAGGCTGAAAATGAACGAATTGAAGGGAAACGTCCTAGTACTCACAATTATGATTGGAAGTACAATAAGAAAAAAGATGTTTCCCCTTTGTAAAAAAATCTTTTGTTGTTTGTAGTAGTAATAAAAATTACTGTTTTATGGGTAGGACTCCTTTTGGAACAAACTCTCCATGCAAAGCTCCAAATAAGGCATCAAAAGTAAATGGAGAGTAGCTGTATCCGAGCAGGATCGTATCAGCCCAAGTGGCATCAATAGACTCCACAGGAGACATGATCGATAATATAATGACGTTTTTATTAGTTCCTTTTAATCGATTTGCTACTTTCATATCATTTCTGTTTGCAACACAAAAGATGACAGTATCAAATGATTGAGCAGTATTCATAATATTATCATACATCCATTGGGTTTCGTTAGGGCCCATATCATACGTAAACTTAAAGTCGGCAGAATTATTATAACGCGCTTTACCCGCAGTAAAGAATTCGGGTAGTGAGCCTGCTAACAATACTCTGCCTGCTTGTTCTGGTAATAAAGGGTATAAGTTGCCTGTCTTATAAGGAGTTATGGATCGGCATGCCTGTTCAAGGAAGAATGTTTCGCCATCTTTATCAGGAATGCTCGTGGGAATATCTTTGATTTCTGGATATAGTGGGGCATGATTATCCATTCTAAAATAATCAAGTTTTGCTTTTATTACTCGACGTGCAGCAGTTTTAACTTGTTGATAAAAGTCAGGATTAGTATTCATTAGATTAAGGTTTACATTCCATAGAGGCTCATTTAGCCTTGCTGTGGTTGAGGATATGATAATGTCATTACCTGCCTCGATGGCTAATCTAAATGCATTTGATATAGAACCGGCATAAAGGGTGTCGCCATTCATCATCATGTCATCGGTAATGATGAGACCTGTGTAACCCATTTGCTTTCTAAGCAGTTCTGTTAAGAACTTTTTTGAAAGTGAGGCAGGTTCTCCATTAGGTGAAATACGAGGAAATCCTAAATGTCCTGACATTATTGCAGGAATATTAGCTGCAATTAGATAACGGAAAGGTACAAGTTCTCGCTGCTGTAGAACAGTAAGGTCAACATCTATAGTTGGTAGGTATAGGTGTGAATCTTCATCGGTATCCCCATGCCCAGGAAAATGTTTTGCGGTCGGTATGACGCCTGCAGCCATGCTTCCCGCGGCAAAAGCAGCACCTAATACACCTGCTTTGTCAGGATCTTCACCATAGGAACGGGTTCCTATAATAGTGGAACGGTGGTTGGTAAATAAATCAACAGAGGGGGCGAAATTCATGTTGATACCGAGAATGCGAATTTCTCTGCTGATATAATATCCGCTATACCATGAGTCAATCGGATAGCCGGACGCTCCAATAGCTAAGTTGCCAGGGGTGATGCTTGTTTCACCTTTTACATGTCGAATCCAACCACCTTCTTGGTCTGTAGCTACAAACAAAGGAATCTTATAAGGAAGTTCTTGTGCTATGCGTTGTAACGAAGCAATTGATTTTGATACTTGATTTATATCGTCAGTATTCCAACCGAAGACTTTGACGCTTCCAAGACCTCGTTGTACCCATTCATTGAGTAAATATGATGGCTCAGCACCAGCCCAGCCAAACATGAATATTTGAGATAGTAATTCTTCATTTGACATTCTGTTAACTAAAGTATCAGCAAGAATATCTGCTGGATAATCACTCCAAAATGTAACATCTGCTGGAAGTGATGCAGGGGAATCTGTTAAGGATAAAGAAAAACAGGGAAATGTAGATATAAGCAATCCTAACAGTAGTGCAAAAAAAGTACGCATTAGTAGTCAGCTCCCGTATCGGTATGTTTTAAATCGTGAATGTATTCTTGTGCTTGATGAGCAGCAATGGCACCATCTGCTGCTGCAGTAATAAGTTGTCTAAAAGGTTTTGCTCTGACATCCCCAGCACAATATAGTCCTTGAATAGGAGTTTCCATGCGGTAGTTTGTGATGATATATCCTTCTTCATCAGTTTTGAGCATTGAAACAAGTGTCGTACGAGGACTCATACCGGCGAAGATAAAGACAGCATCGCAATCCATGTGACTATGGGTACGTTGTTTTACGTTTTCAGTTTCAATTCCGGTTACTTGGGTTGCACCTTGAATTTCAGAGACAACAGTGTTGTAGAGAACGGTGATATGACTGTTTGCTTCAACTTGTTGGATAATAGCTTTTTGTGCACGCAGTGTATCTCGACGGTGTATGAGAGTCACGGATGAAGAAAGTGAAGCAAGGTAGATTGCTTCGGAGCAGGCAGAGTCTCCACCACCAATAACGACAATTTTTTTGTTTTTGAAGAAAGGACCGTCACATGTTGCACAGTAAGATACGCCGGCACCGAGCAACTCTTTTTCGCCAGGTATTCCAAGTGGTTTATGAATGGCTCCTGTTGCAATGAGAAGTGCATAAGATGTAAATGTCCCGTTTGCAGTTTTTATTGAAAAGGTACGTCCGATTTTATCAATAGCGTGTACTTGAGTCTGTTTTATTTCGGCTCCAAAGGCCCGTGTCTGTTTTTCTAATGTGTTGATAAATTCTGCTCCTGATATTGCGGGGTAAATACCAGGATAGTTTTCGAGATATGAAATATTTATAGCTTGTCCACCAGGGTTGGATACATCAAGTACTAATGTTTTTAAACCTGATCTGGCGCTGTATTGAGCTGATGAAAGTCCTGCAACGCCAGAACCTATTATAATATAATCGTAAAGTGAAGACATAAAATTAGTATACAGGAATCAGAGGCAAAAAAAAAGACGGAACTGAACCTTTTATGATTAGTTCCGTCGTATATGTAAACGGATTGCGGCTTTGCCAGACCAATCCGGAAAAAAAAGCTGGACAACTAATGTTGTCCAGCTTGTAGGCGTCTAGCAGAATCGAACTGCTTCATAAAGGTTTTGCAGACCATCCCCTTCCCATTTGGGTAAGACGCCAAGATGTAGATATATTATCAAAAAACAGATAAGTGTGCAATAGAGATTGTGTAAAAAAAATAAAATTCTATACGGTTTATTCGCATTTTAAGCGAGGTATTTGCTCTAATAAACAATCTGCAGCTTTTTTACACTCATCGATCGAAAAAAAAGTGAGTGTGGTAGAACCTCGGGTTGTTTGAAGTTCAAAACTTGTTTTGTCAGAAAGATAACTTTCATAATCGTCCCATTGTGCAGCAGGAAAAGCTGTAATTGAATTAAATGGAATAAAAGATCCTGTGATAAATATACCACTTTGGTATATACCACCTAGAAGAGATGTTATGTATTCTCTGCAAGCAATGTAGTATGCTAAGGCACTTGTTGCACATAATATTACTTGGTATAGATATTCAAAACTACGCAATGCTACTAGTATGTTGAGAATAATACAGAATACTGTTGCTGCTGGTAAAACAAAACTTTTACGTCGTTTTAGAGGTAAAATACATGTACCTCCCTGCCGTATGATTTTCTTTTTACGTGAAGGAAGTATTACCAGTTGAATAATTATGAGGATACAGGAGATTATGCTTGGAATATACGTGTGTATGTTCATTGTTTTTTATTCCTTTCGAGCCATAGGTAGAGTGTTTTTCTTGTTGATTCAAAAGCTAGAGGTAAGTCTCTGATGTCTTGCTCTGTAGTGATATGTTTCATGACAAGGCTTGTAACTTCTGATTCTTGTATGTGAAGTCGATCTATGAGAGGACCAGTACCAGTGATTTTTGCGATAAAAAATAAATCACATGTTTTATAACGGATATTTTTATAATCATAGGTATTTGGAAAGCTACATAAGTACTCGAGAGACTCTGGTTCAACACCGATTTCTTCCCGGCATTCTCTTATGGCTGCTTGTTCGGCACTTTCGTTTTGATCACAAAAACCTCCAGGTATAGCTAGTTTGCCTTTTTGAGGGTCTTTTGCACGGACCTCAAAAAGAAGATTGTTTTGGTCATCGGTAATTAACATACCAACCGCTGCAGCTACATTGTTATATAATTTAAACCCGCAGTCAGTACATCCCCATTTTCTGTTATCTATATAAAAAATATGGGGGCTTCCACAGTTTGGACAAAACGAAAATTCATTTGTATATGCATTGCTCACATCTTTGTTCATATCAGTATGATAGCGTTTTTCTTAACACATGTATAGAAATGAGTTTTACTGCAGAAATTGATATTTTTTTTATTCAAAATGTACTTTACAATACGATAATATAGATAGATGAAACCTTTTATTCTTTTAGCGATGCTTTTTGCACATATTGTTGATGACTTTTCTCTACAAGGGATATTAGCCAATTTTAAGCAGAAAAGTTGGTGGAAAAAACACTATCCAGATGATTTGTACGCTCATGATTGGATCATATCATTGTTGATTCATGCTTTTAGTTGGACATTTATGATTTTTATCCCTGTTTTTGTGTATAACCATTATCAGGCGACGACAGGTATGCTTGTTGTTTTTGTTGCAGATTTACTTGTTCATAGTATCATAGATCATCTAAAGGCAAATAAGTTATGTATAAATCTAACCACTGATCAATTACTTCATATAGTACAGGTGGTGATTACCTTTTTTATCTTAGTAAGATAAAAATAATATCACATTCTTTTCTTTTTCTCTTGACCGATACGCATGGAATGGTGTAAACCAAATCTTGTTTTTTTCTAAATTGAAAGGAGCGGTTATGTTACAACCTGAATTACTTAAGTCTTTAAAAGAGTATAATGGCAAAAAATTTGTCACAGATATAAGTGCAGGTATCATTGTTGGTATTGTCGCACTACCACTTGCAATAGCTTTTGGTATTGCAAGTGGAGTTGGTCCTTCAGAAGGAATTTTTACTGCTATAGTAGCAGGTTTTATTATTTCGGCTTTAGGAGGCTCAAAGGTACAGATTGGAGGCCCAACAGGGGCTTTTGTTGTTATCGTATATGGTGTCATACAAAAATATGGTATGGCTGGATTGGCTACAGCAACAATTATGGCTGGTGTTATCCTTATTTTGCTTGGTGTGCTTAAATTAGGTAGCCTTGTAAAATTTATTCCATACACGATTATAACGGGTTTTACTGCCGGTATAGCTGTAACTATTTTTACAACCCAGATAGGTGATTTTTTTGGATTGACAACTGGCAAAATGCCAGGAGATTTTTTAGGGAAAGTTATGGTGTATGCACATAGTTTTGGTACGATAAATTGGTGTGCATTTGTAATGGCAACTATATGCTTGGTACTTATTTTTGTATGGCCTCGTTTTAACAAAAAGATACCAGGTTCATTGGTAGTTATTGTGTTGGCAACGATTATTTGTACGATTTTTAATCTTCCTGTTGATACGATCGGTGATCGTTATCAGATACCTACTATGCTGCCAAAACCACAATTGCCAGCATTTAGTGTCGCTATAATTACAGAACTTTTTCCAACAGCAGCATCAATAGCTATACTTGCTGCAATTGAATCATTGCTTAGCGCTGTTGTTGCAGACGGTATGATTGGTGCAAAACATGATTCTGATCAAGAATTGATTGCTCAAGGAATTGCGAATATGGTAACTCCTATTTTTGGCGGTATTCCTGCTACAGGTGCAATTGCACGTACGGCAACAAACGTTAAAAATGGTGGACGTACGCCAGTAGCAGGTATAATTCATGCAGTTGTATTACTGTTAATTCTTTTGGCTTTGGGTAGATTAGTTGCATATATTCCAATGCCGGCATTGGCAGCGATTTTAGTTTCTGTTGCTTGGAATATGGCCGGTTTTGGTGAGATAAAAGCATTGCTCAAGGGACAGAAGTCAGATATTACGGTGTTGGCTACGACATTTGTACTGACAGTTTTTATTGATCTTACTGTTGCTATTGGAGTAGGCCTTCTATTGGCTGCTTTCTTCTTTATTCAAAAAATGGCACTTTTGTCTTCTGTATATGAATATGGAAGTTTTGATGATGGTGTAAAACAAAATTATACCGATATGCCAGAGGAGCATTTAGCAGTACCTGATGGTGTATTGATTTATGAAGTAGAAGGCCCTTTGTTCTTTGCTACGGTACGCAAGTTTGAGGTAGCCGTTGAACGATCTGGAGCAGATTTCCGAGCACTCATCATTCGTATGCGAAATGCCTCATATCTGGATGCGGGTGGTATAAAAGTATTGAGACAATTATACAATGCCTGCTCTCGAAAAAATATTTCAATTGTATTAAGTGGTGTTCATCAGCAACCGTTGAAGCTGCTTAAAAAATCGGGCATGTTTGAATTACTTGGTACAGATAATATCTGTGCTGACATCCAAACAGCTTTAGAAAGAACAAAGAAGATTATTACGGGCTAACAGTAAAATCTTGAGTTAAGATATTGCTTTTGTTCCCTTGTTTATCTTCAAAATAGATACTGACTGTCCAGTTTCCGACTGCACCTGCAACAAAGGTTCCATAATAAACGGTTGTTTGTTCAGTTTGCTTGGTAAGATAAACTTTGGGGACATTATAATGATCCCCGGTATTTCTATTAAAAAGGGATTGGCAGGCATATCTGATATCCATGTCTTTATCATAGCAATTAATTACAAAATAATATACTTGGCCAAGTTTCATGTTGTATAGTATAGGCGCACTTTCGCTTGGGGTCTCAGTTAAAGCCAGCGAATAGAGATAGGGAGCATTATTTTTACTAAAAAAGAGTGATAAAGAAAAAATTACCACACACAGTACGATGATTATACTACAAATGATAACTTGTACTGATAGAGGTAAGTGTTTCATAAATTAATAATATCCTCTATTTTAAGAATAAGTCAAGAAAGTCTTTAGCTTTTTTTATGATATTGATACGAGATAATACATATGAGTTAAAAAGTTTTCTTGAATTGTTATATTTATAAATTACGAAAATAACTAAAGCATTCTACTTTAACCATTTCTTATTTGATTATAACTAGTATATGTTTTTTTTGCAATGATTTTATGCAATTGGCACTAATCATTGTTTCTGATACACTTATATACTATGGTAATCGCTTCAATTGATTTGAAAGATGGACACATTGTCCAATTAAAAAATGGTAAAGATTTGGTGTTGCAACGTGATGATGCAGACGCTTTGATAAAGGATTTTGACCGATATGGAGAAGTTGCTGTCATTGATCTCGATGCAGCAATGGGACATGTTGATGCAAAGGGAAATACAGTTAATACTCCGCTCTTAAAAAGTTTGTTACGAAAAGGTAATGTTCGTACTGGTGGTGGTGTTCGTACTGTTAAACGTGCAAGAGAATTGATATCTCTCGGTGCAGAAAAAGTTATTATTGGATCCTCTGCATGGAATCCTGATGCTCATGATGGTGATTCTATTTTAAATACAGCTTTTCTTGATGAATTGGTCCAAGCTATTGGAAAACAACGTATTATCATTTCAGTTGATGCTATTGAGGGACATATTGCCGTAAAAGGTTGGACTGAAACACTTGCAATTTCATTAATTGATGGCGCAAAAGCCGCAGAAAAGTATTGTTCAGAACTTTTGTTTACCTGTGTAGAAAAAGAAGGGTGTATGCAGGGAACTGATATGGTTCAAGTTCGTGCCTTACGTGATGCGGTATCTTGTAAAGTTGTTGTAGCTGGTGGAGTATCAACCATTGAAGAAATTACGGAACTTGAACATTTGGGATGCGATGTTCAGTTAGGTATGGCATTGTATACGGGGAAAGTTTCACTGAAGGATTCCTTTATAGCCTGCCTTAATTGGGAAAAAGTCGATATGATCCCTGTTATTGCACAAAGTCCTCATAGGCAAGTGTTGATGATGGGTTATGCCAATAAGGAAGCATTTGAAAAAACATTTGCTACAAATAAGTTGACCTTCTGGAGCCGCACTCGTGATGTATTGTGGACAAAAGGCGAGACAAGCGGGCATTACTTAGAAGTGGTTAAGTTGCGTGTTGATTGTGATAGAGATACAGTGCTGGCTACTGTCATACCGCATGGAGGAGTTTGTCATACAGGCAGTTTTACCTGCTTTGGAAGTGATCCTGATGAGACTTCTTCATTAGAACGCCTTTATGGGACTATTGCAGAGCGTTTTGCTAATCCTCGCCCTGGTTCTTATACAGCAACTTTGGATCACAAGCGTGTTAGAGAAAAGGTTGAAGAAGAATCAGAAGAATTGTGTGAGGCAGAAACTAAAAATGATGTAATCTGGGAAGCAGCCGATTTGTTATATTTTGTAAGTGTCTTGATGTATAAAGAAGGTGTTTCTTGGAAAGATGTCTGTGATGAGCTTGATCGCAGACATAAGGAAAAATAAAAGAGGGTTTATTGCCATGATTCGTATTCAAAAGGCAAGCGAAATAGAAGATTCTTTTTTTGATGGAAGGGATTTTGGAACTTCTATCGATACCGTTAAACAGGTATTACAGGATGTAAAAGATACTGGTGATGAAGCGTTAGCCAAGTATGGGGCAAAGTTTGATGTTTCTGCTCCAGCCTGTCTTGAAATACCTCGAGAAGAATTAGAAGCTGCCGCACAAAAAATGAGTAGAGATAATCCAAATCTGTACAATGCTTTAAAGTTTAGTCATGATTTGGCACTTCGTTTTGCAAAAAAGCAACGAGAATCGTTTGATGATTTTGAGATTGAGTTGGAACCTGGAATGTTTACGGGGCAAAAAAACATCCCTGTTGATCGTGCCGGAGTATATGTACCGGCAGGGAGGTTCCCATTAGTTTCTACTGTTGTTATGACTATAACACCTGCTGTTGCTGCAGGTGTAAAAGAAATTATTTTATGTACACCACCGCGGGTACATCCTGATGATGCACAAAGATCTGCAGTACAGGGAACGGGAGTTCCAGGTAAGTCTTTTATCGGAGGTAAACCATATGCTGATGAAGGTATTATGGCTGCAGCGTATATTTGTGGAGCGCATCGTGTATTTGCATGTGGAGGTGCTCAGGCAATAGGAGCTATGGCTTTTGGAACAAAATCGATACCTCGTGCAGATGTTATCGTCGGGCCTGGAAATAAATTTGTTGCAGAAGCAAAAAAGCAGGTTTATGGTACCGTAGGCATAGATATGGTTGCAGGTCCAACAGAGGTTTTCATTATAGCAGATGGAAGTGCTAATCCTGAGTGGGTTGCTGCGGATTTACTTGCGCAAGCGGAGCATGATATTGTTGCTCAGCCTGTGCTAGCGACTTCAGATGAGTCATTTGCATATGCTGTTGCTGAAGAAATTGAAAAACAGTTGGAACACCTTGCGACGAAAGCAATTGCATCTGAAAGTATCAAAAATTGTGGTCGTATCATCATAACTGATTCTTTGGAACAGGCTGCGGAACTTGCAAATCGCAAGGCTCCTGAACATTTGGAAATAGCGATGAATGAAGGTAAAGCAAGAGAGACCGTCTTGTCTTTGGTACATAATTATGGCTCTTTATTTATTGGTCATGAGAGCGCAGAAGTTTTTGGGGACTATGCGGCGGGATTAAACCATACTTTGCCAACATCTGGTAGTGCACGGTTTACTGGTGGATTATCAGTTCGCGTCTTTTTAAAGACAGTGACGACTTTACGGACTGTTGGAGGTGCTTCAGGTTCGCAAGCAAGTGCTACTGCAGCAGGATATTTGGGAGATGCAGAGGGGCTTGCTGCTCATGCTCATGCTGCACGTCTTCGTCTTCGTTAACAGTATGACAGAGGAGAATTAAGATGATTAAGATCTATAAATTGGGAGAACAAGTACTGAGGGAGCAGGCCCAGCCTGTTTCAGAAGTTACAGACGAGATTAGACAGCTTTTAGAGGATATGTTTGAAGCAATGATCGAAGCAAATGGTGTCGGTCTGGCTGGTCCTCAGGTTGGAAAAAGTCTTCGCCTATTTGTGGCGATTGCTGATGATGATGTTCGCCGTGTTTTTATTAATCCTCAGATTATAGCAACCTCAGAAGAACAAAGTGATTACGAAGAGGGATGCTTGAGTATTCCTGGTGTGTATGAATCTATACAACGACCTACCCGTGTTACGGTACAAGCCTTAAATGAAAACGGTAAACCTTTTACTCTTGAAGCTGATGGTTTGCTGGCAAGAATTATTCAACATGAGTATGATCATTTAAATGGAACCCTGTTTATTGATAGGGGCGATCCAGAATTTGCGGCACAGACCACTGCAAATTTTAAACGGCGAGCTGAGCGTGCTGAGAAAAAGGCAGCGGAAAAAGCAGCAAAAGCAAAGCGGATTGCAGCAAAAATAGCCGCTAAAGCAGCAAAAAAATAATGGAGAGCCAATAGTGATATCTATTGTCTATGCCGGAAGTCCTGAGCCGGCGGCACGATTGTTACAAACTTTATTAGAAGATAATAGCCTCAAAAATGCGGATGTACAGATAGTGGGCGTTTTAACCAATCCTCCTGCAATGCAGGGGAGACATAAAATGCTTGTACCGACACCTGTTGAAACAGTTGCTCGGCAGGCAGGAATTCCAGTCTTTACTCCAGAGCATTTAGATAGTGTCTGTAGAGAACAGATTATTGCATTACATCCCGAATTGTTGGTTTGTTTTGCCTATGGTCATATATTTGGACCAAAATTTCTTGGATTGTTTGAAAAAGGTGCTATAAATGTACACCCGTCGCTACTTCCAAAATATCGAGGTGCAACTCCAGTTCCTGCGGCGATTTTACACAGAGATACAGAAATAGGAATTAGTGTACAGCGATTAGCATTAGAAATGGATGCTGGTGATATTTTGGCACAAAAAAAGATACCGTTGGTAGGCTCAGAAACGACAATTTCATTGTTGGAAACGAGTGCTAAAGTGGGTGCTCAACTCGTTGCTGATCTTTTATGTACTGCAGCTAGAACGGGAAGCTTACCCGAGGGAACTCCTCAGCAGGGAGAACCTTCTTATACAAAAATGATTAGTAAAGATGATGCACGTATAAACTGGACAAACAGTGCTGCGGATATTGAAGCAATGATACGTGCATATACTCCAGATCCTTGTTGCTGGACAATGTGTAATGATGTGAGCTTAAAAATCTTAAAAGCTGCACTGCCAAAAGATGTTTCAACGGAGAGTACTGTTGCTCCTGGTACTGTAGTTGCTTATGATAAAAAACAAGGCATTTTGATACAGACAGGTGATGGACTGCTTGCAGTACTTGAGTTACAATGGCAAGCAAAAAAAGCGATGCTTTATAAAGATTTTATGAATGGCAGTCGAAATTTTGTGGGATCCGTGCTACAGTAGCACAAATAAGAAGGAATACATATGATGGATGAACATATAGAGGAACATAAAGAAGCTGTATCTGAAAAGACGGGTAATGCTGAAAAAAAGAAAAGCTCTTTTTTTACTTTTGTTCGTAAGACTAATTGGACGATGGTATTAAATCCTGTTTATTGGATAAAAGCTATTCATACTCATGATTGGAAAGGCGAGTGGAAATCCTTTCTTGTAAGTTTAAACAATGGACTTTTAGATCTTCAGAATGCAGGCAAAACATTGGTGTTTACAGTTGTATCTGCATTACTACTTATGTTTGTTGTTTGTATTGCCGTTTTCTTTTTTACCGTTAAAGGTCAGGAAAGAGTCATGGTTCCTGATGTAACAGGAAAAATGTTGACGGACGCATTGCTGGAAATGCAAGCAAAAGAATTGTATCCTAAAATACAGCTCCGGTATTCAGAAGATCCGACTGATTCATATACAATCTTGGAGCAGGATCCTGTTCCAGGTTCCATTCTAAAAGCCGGGCGACGAGTTACACTAGTCGTAAGTAGAGGTGTAGTACTTGATCGTGTAGAAAATTATGTCGGTATGAATATTGAGGAATTACGTATTCAATTGCAGACTTTGTTTGCTGGTATGGTATCTCCCCTTCTTGTTCTTGCAGAGCCTATGTATAAGTCTGATGCAGCTGCTCCTGGTACTATTCTTGCTCAAGATCCTCCAGAGGGTACACAGATTACTTCACCAGTCCAGCTCAATGTGGTTGTAAGCAGTGGACCGGATGCAAAGAAAGTAGCAGTACCTGATCTTGTGGGTAAAACATTTGCAGAAGTATATGCAATTATGCAGTCAACAAGCCTTACTTTTGATTTCAAAGGTCATATAGTGCGGGATGGTGAACGTGTTGGCACGGTAACTGGTCAGCAAGCATTTGATGAGCCTGTCGTTATACGTACTCGAGTAAGTGTTGATGTAGCATTGCCTGCTGATGAACAAGGTAATACGGTATATGGTATTTTTGAAGATAACGTAGAGCAGTTTCCGATTGCGGAAGAGGTTTCTTTACAAGTTATATCAGATAATGGAAGTGAAACGACAACGTTGGTAACTTGTAAACATTCTGGATCAATGATATCGATACCATATGCGGTACCAAAAGGTTCTACGTTGATTATGAATATTATGGGTAAAGAGCATAAGCGCATCGTTGTGCAATAATAAAAAAAACCGTAGGAGATGTAAATGTCATCGACCTACGGTTTTTTTTATGTGTACTAAATACCTCGATGCTTGTCGCATGCGAGGTTTATATAAAGTGTTATTTGCTTTAGTTATTACTTTGTTTTGATCTGATATTTGGAAGAATAATAATTCCAGCTACAAATATAATCAGATCTGCAATCCAGCAAATAGCCAAGTTTTCTGCTAAGCCACCAGCAAGGAAACCTGCAATACAACATACTGCAATAAATATTGCATATGGCATTTGTGTTGCAACATGTTCCAAATGAGGACAACTTGCACCTGTTGAAGAAAGAATTGTAGTATCAGATATAGGTGAGGCATGATCTCCAAAAACAGCACCACATAATACTGCGGCAATTGAAATCATTGCTGCATTGACAAGAGCTGTTTGTGCCATTCCGATACCTTCTGCAAGTCCGGTAACAATTGGCATTGCAATAGGGATCATAATACCAAACGTACCCCAGCTTGTACCTGTTGAGAAAGAAATGATTGCGCTCAAAATAAAGAGTACGACTGGTAATAGACCAATCGGGAAACCGCCACTCTTTACAACTTCTGAAAGATACAGTCCTAATCCCAGACCGCCATCAGCACGAGGCGATTTGATGATGGTTCCGATAGACCATGCCATAGCTAAAATTACTAATGCAGGAACCATGCTCTTAATACCATCACGTAATGCTTCGCCTGACTCTTGTAAGGACATTAATCCGCGTACAAGATAATAAATGTAAGTCAGGAATAAGGTGAAAATGATTGCATAGCAAAGAGCTACTGATGAGTCTGTGTTGTTAAATGCATCGCTCAGTGTCATTGACTGCATCGCAGCAATAAATGTTGGAGTTTCATCTCCAATTGCACCAATCCATGTTGTTACAGGGAAAAATACGATAGCACTGAAAATAAGTACCACAATAGGGAAAAGCATATCTATTGGTTTTGCGCGAGATACATCATTTTCAGGAACTTCACCAGTGACAGGACCGTATTTTTCTTCGTTGAAGAGAACGCCTGTTTTTGCCAGTTGTTCCGATTCCTTCATAGGACCAAAATCACGTGCTGTAATGGAAATGATAAAGACCATGAGCAAAGCTGTTAATGCATACAAATTGTACGGAATGGCATGAATAAAGAATGAAAATTCGGTGATTCCCAATTTTTCAAATCCTTGTGCATCACGTACAATAGACATGACAGTAACGACCCAACTTGATATTGGAGCAAGAATACAAACTGGACCTGCAGTTGAGTCGAGGATGTAGGCTAACTTTGCACGGGATACTTTTGTTTTGTCACAAATGGGGCGCATGACTGTTCCAACTGACAAAGAGTTAAAATAATCATCGATAAAAATAAGTATGCCAAATAACATGGTCATTAACTGCCCGCCTCTGCGATTTTTGAGACGAGATGAAGCCCAACGACCAAATGATCCTGCAGCTCCTGTTTTTGTTAACATACCGACTAAACCGCCAAGTAATGCACAGAAAAGAAAAATACGGATGTTCCATCCATCAGCGAGGGAATTAGCAATCAGGTCAGACAGATTCATTAATGCTGTAAAAGGATTGCCACCACCAACAATGAGTGCTCCAGAAAGAATTCCTAGAAACAGTGAAACAACGACATCCTTGGTGAGGAACGCAAGCAAAATGGTCAGAACAGGTGGAATGATACCTAATAGTCCATAATGATCCATAGTAATGATAAACTCCTTTATATGGGAATGGCTTTTACAAAGCCGAGAACTTATAGTAGTATACTATCACTAATTTAGATGGTGTAGAAGCACAAAAAAGAAAAAAAATGCACTTTTCTATGAATATTTATACATTGTATGTGATATAATATAACTAAAAAAAGGAGTTCCGTATGAGTGGTACATTGCTCTGTTTAACACTATCAGGGAGATCAATTGAAGAAAATGTACGTATTGCCCATGAGTATAGTAAGTATGTTGATTTATATGAATTACGTGCAGATTTTCTTGCTGAAGAAGAGTTATTGAATATACGCCGTTTCCCATCTTTGGTGGAGCTTCCGGTTATTTTAACCATTCGTAGACGCATCGATGGTGGCCAGTATAAAGGTGGAGAAGCAAATCGTACGATGCTGTTTGGCCGAGCACTTGCATTCGCTGATGAAAATCCACGTAATAATTTTGCATATGTTGATTTTGAAGATGATTTCCGTATTTCTAGTTTACAGGACGCAGCGATGGCTTTTGGTACTCATATAATTAGAAGTGTACATAATATGCAGGATCCTGTGTTTGATATACCTAAAAAGTTAAAGGAAATGCGAAAGACAGGATATGAAATACCCAAAATTGCATGTACCCCTCATAACTTGTCAGATTTGACCAGAATATTTAATGAATGTGAAGATTTAAGAGACTATGATCATATTGTAACTGCCATGGGGCATGTGGGATTACCATCACGTATTCTTGCCAGCAGATTGCATTCTTATCTCACTTTTGTATCACCGAGAAATGGAGATGAGTCATTAAAAGATATTGGGCATATTGATGCCATTACCATGCAGGAACTGTATCATTTTAAGCAGATAAAAAAAGATACAAAAATTTATGGAATTACAGGATGGCCGTTAACACATACTTCAAGTCCGCAAATTCATAATGATGGATATAAAAAACATGATTTAAATGCAGTCTATATTCCGATACCATCTGATTCTATTGAAGAAGCTGTTGCTTTTGCTAATCAAGTTGGAATAAAAGGGCTCTCCATTACGGTTCCGCATAAAGAAACGGTCCTGCCACTT
This sequence comes from Treponema sp., assembly GCA_024695475.1. GTDB lineage: Bacteria > Spirochaetota > Spirochaetia > Treponematales > Treponemataceae > Treponema_D. The sequence continues at coordinate 11,318 of JAILIC010000029.1, read as the reverse complement.
TTATCAGAAAAGTCTCAACGTGTCCAACAAATCGGTTCTTGTAACACCATTGTAAAAGGGCAGGACGGCTGGAGTGGATACAACACTGATGCAGTTGGAATAGAAAAGGCTCTGCAAAATTTCCTTGGTGTAAAAGACTTAAAACGATACAAAGTTTCTATTATTGGTGCCGGAGGTGCTGCCAAAGCAGTTGCTTATGCAGTCAAAAAACTAGGAGGAAAGGCGTGTGTATTTAATCGTACTATTGCAAAAGCTCGATTACTTGCTGAAAAGTTTGATTTTAAATATGCAGTTCTTGCCCCAGAAAGTACTGCACTTGTAGAAAAGTATTCTAATTTAATTATTCAAACGACCTCAAAGGGAATGGGAAAGTTACCGCCGTCCACAGAAGATAATGATCCTCTGTGGTTTTATGAATTTACCGGTAAGGAAAAAGTATTTGATATAGTGTATGTACCAGAAACAACTCCTATTCTGTGGAGGGCAAAAAATGCCGGTTGCACTGTATCAAACGGAATGCCTATGTTAAAGATTCAAGGATATGAGCAGTTTAAGCTTTTTACCGGTGTTGATTACTTTTAATAACGAGTTATAGCTATTGTAAAAGTTTGGTAAGGACAGTGTCTTTCTGACGCCAGTTCTTATCAACTTTTACCTGTAGATCAAGATCAATCTTATACGGAAAAATCTTACGTAAAGCTTTTAGTGATTCGATTCTGATGGTTTTTATCATGGATGCACCTTTTCCTATGACGATACCTTTTTGACTTTCTCGTTCAACGCAAATAAAGGCACGTACCCACAATAACTTACCATCTTTTTTCATTTCCATATCTGCGATGTTAACGTAAATTGCATGAGGAATTTCTTGATCAAAGCGATTTATTGCTTGTCCTCGTATTACCTCTGAAATTCTAAAACCAACATCTTGATCGGTATAAAACTCTTCAGAATACAGATGTGGAGCTTCTGGAGCGAGGTCATATAACGCCTTTAATACCTCATTTATACCTGTATCATTTTTTGCAGAAATGGTAAAAATCCGATCATTGCTGACATTGGGGAGATGTTGTGATATGAATGCCATACATCGTTGAGGTTTTGCATCAGCCATATCCGTCTTGTTGATGGCAATAACGGTTTTTGCAGCATGTGGTGCGACGATTGCTGCTGTCAGTTCTTCTTCTGAGCCTACATCTCTGGTACTATCGATTATGTAGAGTACACATTCAGCATCATTTAGTTGTTCTTCTGTGATGCTCCGTAATTTCAGATTAAGTTTTTTATCAGATTCATGATAACCGGGAGTATCTATAAATACTAACTGCCCTAATGAAGTGTTGACTATACCTCGTATGGCATTACGTGTGGTCTGTGGCATTGGTGATACAATTGAGACTGGCTCTCCACTTGCGGTATTAAGGAATGTTGATTTGCCAGCAGATGGCCTGCCTATTATGGTAACAATTGCAGTTTTTGGACCGGCAGGTTCTATATTATTTGTTTGTTCTGAGTTTTCTATATCCATGTGTAACAGTATATTAGAGGCTTTTATAAATGTCCATTGTTAAATCTTAACTCTAGCTGTAATCTAATTTTTTTAAAAAATAATTGATTGCACAAATTAGTTATGTTAAAATAAATAATATGACTACGTTTAAGACGTGCATCGGTGAGCCATTTCATCTTGGTGCAACGATAACAGAGCAAGGTGTTAATTTTGCTTTGTTTTCGCGTAATGCCACTGGTGTAACTCTGGAATTATTTCAAGAAGTTCAGGATGTTAAGCCTTGTCAGTCAATCGTATTAGATGCAGATATAAATCGTACGGGAGATATCTGGCATATTGAAGTTATTGGCTTACAACCAGGTGCCCTATATTTATATCGTGTATCCGGCCCTGATGAACCTGAAAAAGGCTTTCGCTTTAACGATCGTTGCTTATTATTTGATCCTTATGCAAAAGGATTCAGTGATGGCTCAGTAATAAAAGCATTTACTCATTCTGATTTTTCTTTATATCCTAAATGTGTTGTAGTTGATGATACTGCTTTTGATTGGGAAGGTGATAGACCGCTCAAACGTCTCCTTTGTGATTCTGTCATCTACGAAACTCATTTGCGTGGGTATACTGTTTCTCCGACTTCAAATGTAAGTAAGCCAGGAACCTATCTCGGTTTTATTGAAAAAATTCCTTATTTAAAACAACTCGGTATTACGGCTGTAGAGTTTCTTCCTATCCATGAATTTGATGAAAATGAAAATGGTAATATAAATCCACGTACGGGAGATCGTCTTACTAATTACTGGGGCTATAGTACTATAGGATTTTTTGCCCCAAACCAAGCGTATGCTTCAGCGCGAAGCATTCCTGGTTCAGCAGTTACAGAGTTTAAGGAATTAGTAAAAGCATTACATAAAGCTGATATAGAAGTAATACTCGATGTTGTCTATAACCATACTGCTGAAGGTAATGAACACGGTTTGACATTTGAATTCCGTGGGCTTGAAAATGGTATCTATTATATTCTTGAAAATGACAAACGCTATTACAGTAACTTTACTGGTTGTGGTAACTCAATAAATGCTAATCATCCTGTAGTACGTGAACTTATCACCGATAGTCTCCGTTATTGGGTAACACAGATGCATGTTGATGGATTCCGCTTTGATCTTGCTTCAGAATTTAGTAGAGGGCATGATGGTTCAGTTTTGTTTAGACCTCCATTGGCTGATTTGATATCAGAGGATCCTCTTTTGCGGCAAACAAAGATTATTGCAGAGCCTTGGGATGCCGCGGGTGTCTATCAGGCAGGTGACTATCCTGGTGATCGCTGGAGTGAGTGGAACGACCACTTTCGTGATGATATGCGACGTTTTTTTAGAGGTGATGATTTTACTGCAACAGCAGCGGCGACGCGCTTTGCAGGTAGTTCTGATATGTATCGCAGACGAGGACCTGTCGCTTCAATTAATTATATTACGTGCCATGATGGTTTTACCTTAAATGATTTGGTTAGCTATGACACCAAACATAACGAAGAAAATGGTGAAAATAACCGTGATGGCTCTGATAATAATCTCAGTTATAACAATGGGTATGAGGGTGTGTGTTCTAATCCAATTGTAGAGGAACGCAGAGATCGGTCTGTTAAGAATATGATTTGCGCTCTTTTGATAAGTCAAGGAGTGCCAATGTTGCTCGCAGGTGATGAATTCCGTAGAACACAAAAAGGTAACAATAATGCCTATTGTCAGGATTCTGATATATCTTGGTTTGATTGGACTTTATGTGAGAAAAACGAAAATTTAGTGCGCTTTACTTCTAAGATGATAGAGTTACGCCGTAATCATCCTATATTCCGTCGGCAAGTTTTTTTCCATGGCGGAGCGTATGCCGGTGGCGTTGTCCCAGATATTATGTGGTTTGATGAATTAGGTAGGATACCAGATTGGAAAAAAATGGGGCGCTTTTTGTCTTTTAGACTTAATGGTTCTTCTATAGGTCGTTTTGATTGTCGACCAGATAATGATTTTTATTGTGCTGTTAATATGGGTATCCATGATGTCACTATTATAGTACCCCCAGCAGGTAGAGATAAAATGTGGGTCCGTGTAGTTGATACATCATATCCAAGTCCTGAGGATATTGTGGAGCCCGGAAAAGAAGGATTGCTGTCATCACAGAATCGTTATGTATTGTTATCAGGTTCTGTTGTTTTATTAATGAGTAAACGAATTGTTCCTGTTGCTTAAGGAGGCCAGATAATGGAGTTTAATGCGGAAGAGTTTAGAAATGACCTTGAGACACGTCTTCGCCGTCAATATGGTAAGGATATTGGTCATGCAAGTAATCATGATTTATATGATGCAGTCTCGGCTAGTGCTATGGCAATTATTATGCCTAAATGGATGGCGACTCGTCATCAATATGAAAAAGAACCTACCCGACAAATTTATTACTTGTCAGCAGAGTTTTTGATGGGACGTGCATTAAGTAATAACCTGATAAATGCTGGTATCAAAGAACAGGTAAAATCAGTCCTAAAAGATATGAATATCAATTATGATCTGCTGGAAGATGAAGAGCCTGATGCAGGTCTGGGAAATGGAGGTCTGGGTCGTCTAGCCGCGTGTTTTTTGGATAGTTTGGCAACTTTGGATTATCCGGGACATGGCTATGGTATCCGTTATGAGTATGGTATGTTTGAGCAGCGTATAGAAAATGGCTATCAAGTAGAGTATCCAGATCGTTGGCTTAAGCATCGTGATCCATGGGAAATTAAGCGGAGCGATCTTGCCGTAACTGTTAAGTTTGGTGGTAATATTGTATACGGAAAGACTCCTGATGGACAGGATCACTTTTATATAGAAGGCGCTGAGGAAGTAACGGCGACTCCTTATGATATGCCAATTGTTGGTTATGATACAAATACAGTAAATACGCTGCGGTTGTGGGAGGCAACTTCTCCTGATGGCTTTGATTTACAGCTATTTAATGATATGCAGTATCACCGTGCGGTAGAGCGTCAGAATGATGCGGAAAATATCAGTCGTGTTTTATATCCAAATGATAGCGGTCCAAGCGGAAAGACGCTTCGCCTTAAGCAGCAATACTTTTTCTCTTCTGCCAGCTTGCAGGATTTAGTACATTGCTATGTTTCACGATATGGTACTGACTTTTCACGATTTGCAGAGTTACATGTCATTCAGTTAAATGATACTCATCCTGTTGTTGCAATTCCTGAACTGATGCGTATCCTTATCGATGATTATGGCTGTGGCTGGGATACAGCATGGAATGTGGTTACTAAGACCTTTGCCTATACCAATCATACAATTCTTGCAGAAGCCCTAGAAAAATGGCCGATTGAGATTTTCCAGGGGCTGTTGCCACGTGTGTATCAAATTGTTGAAGAAATCAATCGTCGCTTCCAGATTCAGGTACGTGAACGTTATCCAAATGATTATAATTTGCAGTCAAAACTTTCTATTATAGATAGTGGAAAAGTACACATGGCTCGTCTTGCCATACACTCTTGTTTTAGCGTCAATGGTGTTGCAGAGTTGCATACTGAGTTGCTTAAGACAAGAGAACTTAAAGAGTGGGCAGATTTATATCCTGAGAAATTTAATAATAAGACAAATGGTATTACTCAGAGACGCTGGTTGCTTAATGCAAATCCGCGACTCGCTGACTTTATTACTAAACGGATTGGCCACGGTTGGGAAAAAGATTTGACAAAACTGTCTGGATTAAAGAAGTATGTGGATGATGAAGATTCGTTGAATGAGCTGATGGCAATCAAGAAAGAGAATAAACGTGAGCTTGCTGAGTACTTGAAAAATACACAGAACGAATTCCTTGATCCTGACAGTATTTTTGATGTACAGGTAAAGCGTTTACATGAATATAAGCGACAATTACTCAATGTGTTGCATATCATGTATATGTATAACCGTATTATTTCGGATCCATCGTATAATCCAATTCCTCGTACCTTTATTTTCGGGGCAAAATCTGCGAGCGGTTATCGTCGTGCAAAGAGTATTATCAAGTTGATTAATACAGTTGCGGAACGCGTTAATAATGATCATCGTGTCCGTGGAAAGATTCGCGTTGTTTTTATCGAAAACTATCGTGTAAGTGTTGCAGAAAAAATATTCCCTGCCGCTGATGTTAGTGAACAAATCAGTACAGCCGGCAAAGAAGCTTCTGGTACAAGTAACATGAAGTTTATGATAAACGGTGCCGTAACACTTGGTACGATGGATGGTGCAAACATAGAGATAGTACAGGAAGCTGATGCAGAAAACGAATTTGTATTTGGTCTCACTTCTGAGCAGATTGTAGAAATGGAAGATAAGCACAGCTACAATCCTATTGAGTATCTGCAACGTAATCCTGCATTAAACAAGGTTATTGAGCAGTTGGTAGATGGCACATATGATCCGTCACGACAGTTGTTTAAGGAAATACATGATTCCTTAATTTATGGTGTTGAAGGTCAGCGTCCTGATGTGTATTATATTCTGGCAGACTTTGCTTCATATTGTGAGGCAGAAAGCAAGATTGAACAGGCGTATAAAGATTCACATAAGTGGGCTCAGATGGCATTGATGAATATCGCCAGCAGTGGCAAGTTTTCATCTGACCGCACGATAGAACAATATGTTCAGGATATCTGGCATTTGAATAAACTGTTTATCCAATAAGACAATTTTTCGCACGAATCAGTTTATACGTACTGTACATACATAGGAATACCCATGAAAAATAAACTGATTTCAACCTTTGCAGGTGCAGGCTTGTTACTGACTGCTTGCATCTGGGGGGTTGCGTTTGTTGTTGTAAAAGACAGCCTTGATTATGTACCTCCGATATATATGCTCGCTTTTCGTTTTTCTATTGCAGCTGTCGGATTGCTCTTGGCATATTTTTCTCGATTAAACAAGTTGGATGCGCTGTTATGGAGGCATGGTGCCATGTTGGGGCTGTATCTCTTTTTAGGCTATGCGTTTCAAACGGTTGGTTGCGATTATACGAGTGCCGGAAAAAACGCCTTTTTAACAACAGTCTATGTTATTATCGTTCCAATCTTAGCATGGGTTTTTCAAAAAAAACGGCCTCATTTGTTTGTTTTTATCGCAGCAGTCATGTCTTTAACAGGAATAGCCATGCTTGCTTTGGGAACAGATGCTCTTTCAGATACATTACACATAAATATTGGTGATATATTGACTCTTATATGTGGTTTTTTTTATGCAATTCATATCTTATTTGTATCGATATGGTCACAAAAACAAGATCCTTTATTACTTACTGTGGTGCAGTTTATAGTAGCAGCGATCCTTTCATGGATTATGGCACCGCTATTTGATGGTGCTTTTCCGTATGCGGCATTACATTCATTTCATGTTGTTGGTTCCATGTTGTATCTAGGAGTACTAAGTACGTTAGTTTGTTTTGTGTTACAAAATGTGGGCCTGAAGTATGTTCCTCCCTTTTTGGCAACAATCTGTTTGTCGATGGAATCGGTATTTGGAGTATTGTTTAGCGTCTTGCTTTTAGGTGAAATACTTACTCCCCGCATGATTGTTGGATGTGTGCTACTATTTGCTGCTATTCTTTTTGTTCAGATAAAGGAGTAATGGCATTAATAGAGAGTATAAAATGCTGTTTGTGAAAAGAAAGTAATCCTTCTTTTTTCATCTTTGACAGCTCATTTGAGAGTGCACTACGATCTACAGACAGATAATCAGCCAGCTGTTGCCTATTGAAGGTAATCTCAAACTCTCTACTACCTTGTGATAGGGCTTCATGAGTCAGATATGAAATGATACGTGCACGCAGGGATTTTGGCGTAATGTAATCCATTTTTTGGGTAAGCATGAGATTACGTTTTGCAAGCACAAACACAAGATTGTGTATGAATTTTGTGGTAAATGTATGTTTTGCGGCTTCTAAACTGAATACTCTGGTTATATTGAGTAAGAGTATTTTTGCTGCTCCATTTGCCACAATGCTAATCATCAATGGTTCTGTAGGGTTGCAGGCGTAGGTTTCACCAAAGATATGTCCTTGACGTACCTGTTCTATTATTTTTCTGTTTCCCCAAGCGTCTATCTTTATGACATTTACATTACCTAAAAGTACGAGACCTGCTGTATTAATTTTTTCACCAGATTTAAAAATGTACTCCCCGTCAGCATAGACGCGGACAGAAGCAGATAAAAAACTGAGCATATCTTCGATTTCGATAGTGGTCATACCGCAAAAGAGGGGAGATGATGGCAAAATTCCTATCTTCATAGTGATATCATATCATTAAAACGTCGAGTACGATAAGTCATTGTTAGTCGGCACAGTTTAAGAAGTACTTATTGACAGAGAAAAAAATGAATACTATACTGGTCGACATGTTAGCTATTGCTAACCAAGGAGTTTATATGAGAGTTTCAAAAAGTGTCCGCAGATCACTTTGCATGGGAATTGTGGCAGCATTAGCAATATCAGCTGCGAGTGCACATGGTGCTTGGCTTGCACAGCGCTGGGATAAACTTGCAATTGTTATTGGTGAAGGATGGAAAGATAATAAATATAATCCAAAACAAATCTATGATTTTAAGGCTTATACATCTGACTATACAGAAACTAAAGCAAAGTTGATAAAAGAAAAAGACCATGCTTCCGTAAAAGTAGATGATACTGTAGCAGTCGTATCTTTTGCCGCTGATTATGGATATTGGAGTAATAATCCTGAAGGTAAATGGATAAATGCTTCTATGGATAAAGTTAGTGGCTCTACAATAGGAACTCATGCACTAAAGTACAGTGTTAATTATCTCAAATCAGTGGGAACAGTAAAACCAATTGAAGGAATGCCTTATCAGATTGTGCCTCTCGTAGATCCGGCAACATTAGAAGTCGGTGATACTTATCAGGTTCAAGTACTTCGAAACGGAAAAGCTCTTGCTGATGTTGATATCATCCCAAATGTTACTGTACATCATGATCGTACCGTTAAAACTGATGCAAATGGTATTGCTACAGTAACAGTAGAAAATGCAGGTGTTAATGTTGTAGGAATTGAAATGGCATTTCCTTTTGATCATCCAGATCCTAAAGCTACTCGCGAAAAGGTATTTGCAAGCGTCAGTTTTACTACAACATTTGACGAAGTAGACTAGTCATAAAAAAAGCTTCCGGGAAATACTGTTCTCGGAAGCTTAGAAGTGAAACTTACGTATTATGCAAGTACGCTTTCGTTTTCTTTAATACCATGCTTGTTAGCAAAGCCGGTAAGGATCATTGTCAAAGCGCCATCGCCTGTTACGTTACAAGCAGTACCAAAACTATCCTGCAAAGCAAAGATAGTAAGCATCAAAGCGGTTCCTGTTTCATCAAAGCCAAGAACACCGATGATGATACCTAATGAAGCCATTACTGTACCACCTGGAACACCAGGTGCACCAATAGCAAAGATACCAAGAAGCACACAGAACAAAACCATAGTTCCCAATGATGGGATTGAACCGTACAAAATCTTAGAAATAGTCATTACAAAGAATACTTCTGTTAAAACAGAACCACACAAGTGGATGTTAGCAAACAGAGGAATACCAAAACTTACCATATCAGAGCGTAAAGTCTTTGCTTTTCTTGCACAAGTCAAAGAAACAGCAAGAGTAGCAGCAGAAGACATTGTACCTACAGCGGTAATGTAAGCAGGACCATAGTGGCGGAGTACGTCAAATGGGTTGGTTTTTGTATAAGCACCACCAATTGCATACAAAAGTGCGAGCCAAATGTAGTGGCCGATCATTACAATAACAATAACCTTCAAGAATACAGGGAACTGCTTTGTAATAGATCCTTCATAAGAAAGTGCACAGAATGTAAATGCAATAAAGAATGGCAAAAGAGGAATCATTACTTTTGCAACGATGTCGAGAATTACTTTCTGGAATTCAACCAAAACAGTGGTGATTGTTTTTGCCTGTGTCCAAGCTGCTGCCAAACCAAGCAAAACAGAAAGTACGAGGGCACTCATAACACTCATTACTGGAGGAATATTCAGCTCAAAAATAACAGGAGGAAGGGCTTTTAATCCATCAGGTGATGTGACAATTGAAAGATGTGGAATAAGTGTAAAGCCAGCAAACATTGAGAACAATGCTGCGCCTAAAGAAGAAATGTACGCAATAATAACTGCTACGCGTAGCATTCTTGAAGCACCAGCTCCCAACTCTGTAATAGACGGAGCAATACAAGCAATAATAATAAGTGGAACACAGAACATAATAAGTTGTCCTATGATGAACTTAAGACTGACGATAACTTTCATTACGTTTTCTGTTGCTACTTGTCCAACGAGCAACCCCGCAATGACACCAATGAGCAATAGCATTGGTAGACTTGTGAAAAATTTTTTCATATTTCCCCCTTTTTAGTGGTACTTTTTTATTGTTACAGACAATCCATCTCAGCATTGATTGTCCGTAATATCCCTATCACCAAAAATGACTGGCTATTTATTTTTAGCTGCAATCATTTCTTTAAGAATTACCTCATCGGTACTCTTCATGCCATCTTTTGCAATACGTGAAACTGCGGCAATTGTTTTTTCGATATCAGCCATGACGATACCATCTCCCGGCTCAAAGCTTTTGTTTGCCTTTGCCTGCTCGTATGCCAAAATAGCATTACGCAAACTTGAGGCAATCTTCATTGCGCAAGATGGTTTTGCGCCATCACAGATCAATCCAGAATTAACTGCGAGCGAATTAGAAACCGTTGCTTTAATAATTTCTGGATCTTCCTTTTTTAAGAAAGCAATGCCAGCAATTGAAGCTGATGATGCTGAAACAACACCACAGTAGGCAGACAGTTTTCCAATACGCTGTTTAAGGTACAAACCAATTAGATTGGCAAAAACAAGTGCACTGTATAGTTCTTCTTTTTCAATCTGAAATTCTTTTGCATACATGATGATTGGTACTGAAACGGTTATTCCCTGATTGCCAGAACCTGAATTAATAACAACTGGTAACTCACAACCGCTCATTCGTGCATCAGAACCTGCAGCTGCATATGCAGTCATAGTTTCAGAGAAACTGCCAGGATTATTCTTCAATAGAATTCTACCGATAGAAGAACCCCATTCGTTTTTCATACCTTCTTCTGCTATTGCGGTATTATATTCAATTTCTTTATCCAAGATTGGCTTTATTTCATCATAGTTGCCATTTTTTGCAAAGTCATAAATCTTTTCAAAAGAAAAATCAACCTTTTCTTCTTTTTCGGCTTTTTCACAATTCTTCTTGAAAATCTCTTTTTTGTTTTTCTCAATTAAAGTTATATTGGTATGGCTGTCTTCGATAACAACTTTTGCAACATCGGAACCGCAATACTCTTCAACTTCAATGTACAAATTAGGAACTCCAGGAACCAGTTCTACGGTAACTTTACCGTCAGCGATAAAGGCATCCATTTCTGGCAGACGAGTTTTGTCAAGATTTTCTAATACCTGCAATGTTTTTGAAGCATCACCTAAAAATGCACCAGCAGCAAGGGAAATAGCAATGCCTTTTCTACCTTCTGTTCCAGGGACTTTTACACTGTTTGCATTTTTAATCATATTTCCAGATAATCTGGCAACAATTTTTTCAGGATTTGCAGATAGTACTTCCTTTGCTTTTGCAGCAGCATAGGCCAAAGCAATAGGCTCTGTACAACCAAAAGCCGCAATCATTTCATGTTTTAAACATTCAACATAATTCATATATGAACCTTCTTGTTGACGAAATTTTTTCTA